>JAQGKC010000255.1 GCA_028290305.1 Bradyrhizobium sp. | reverse complement strand
CTCGCTCCTTGAGGAGCAGCGCGGTGTCGGCAATGCCCGAAAGGCCGCCGATTCCCGAACCGATCATCGTGCCGGTAGCGCAACGATCCTCCTCGGTAGAAGGATGCCAATTGGCATCATCGAGCGCCTGGCGCGCCGCGCACATTGCAAAGATGATGAAATCATCGACCTTGCGCTGGTCCTTCGGCTCCATCCACTGGTCGGGATTGAACGTGCCGTGCGTGCCGTCTCCCCGTGGAATCACACAGGCGATCCGGCTGGTCAGATCGGAGACATCAAATGTATCGATCTTCCTGGCGCCGCTCTCGCTGTTGAGGATACGCGTCCAGGTCGATTCGACGCCACAGCCGAGTGGCGACACCATGCCGAGGCCCGTGACGACAACCCGCCTCATATCCAGCACTCCAGCCCAGGATTCGCGGACCACAACAAGAAGCCGGTGGACCGCTTGACCACGGCCCGTCCGGCTTCGTCAGTACCGCGAAGGGGCGTCAGCTTTTCGCGTTCTTTTCAAGAAATTTTGTGGCGTCGCCGACGGTCAAAATCGTCTCCGCCGCGTCATCGGGAATTTCGCAGCCAAATTCTTCTTCAAACGCCATCACGAGCTCGACGGTATCGAGGCTGTCGGCGCCGAGGTCATCAATGAAGCTCGCGTTGTCGACCACCTTTTCGGGTTCAACACCAAGGTGTTCGACCACGATCTTCTTAACTCGCTCGCCAATCTCACTCATCGTTCAACCTCGTGCTTGTTCCATTGGACCCGACCCCAGACAATACGAGCCATCGTGGTCGTTAAGTTTTCTTCGCAGTCGTGCATCGTCTTGATTTGGCCCCGTCCTAGCCGACAGAGGCCCGGCGAACGACGGCAGGCTCCGCACCGCCAATATACAGGGTTTCAAAATCCTGCAATGGCGTTCTTTGCCGATCCGTTGGTGGTTCGGTTATCATACTTCCCAAGCCTTGACTACAAGCCTCGATTGGCCTTCGTATACAGTCTTTCGCCGCGCTGCGGGCAGGCAACCAGCTCAAATCATGGCCATTCCGCCGTTGACGTGAATCGTCTGTCCGGTGACATACGCCGCTTCGTTCGAACTGAGATACACCGCCGCCGCAGCAATATCTTCGGGCGTCCCAAGCCGGGCTGCAGGAACCTTCGAAAGGATGGCTTCGCGCTGTTTTTCGTTGAGCGCATCTGTCATCGGCGTTGCAATAAATCCAGGCGCGATGCAGTTGGCGGTGATGTTGCGCTTGGCGTATTCCGCGCCCAGCGTCTTGATCATGCCGATCAGTCCTGCCTTCGACGCGGTATAATTGCCCTGACCCGGATTGCCGGTGACGCCGACGATCGAGGTGATCGCAATAATGCGTCCAAAGCGCTTGCGCATCATCAGTTTGGTCGCGGCCCGGGCGAGGCGGAAGGTCGCCGTCAAATTGACCCTGATGACCTCGTCCCAGTCCTCGTCGCGCAATTGCACGAACAGATTGTCCTTGGTGATGCCGGCGTTGGCGACAAGAATATCAACCTGGCCCATGGCCTTTTCGGCTGCCGGTACCAGCGCCTCGACCTCGGCGGCGTCAGAGAGGTTGCAGGGCAGCACGTGAACCCGTTCGCCCAGTTTGCCGGCCAGCGTATCCAGCACCTCGCGCCGGGTCCCCGAAATGGCCACCGTCGCGCCTTGCGCGTGCAGCGCTTGCGCGATCGCACCGCCGATGCCACCGGTCGCACCGGTGACGAGCGCCGTCCTGCCAGTCAAATCGAACATCATCGTCTCCCCTCGCTCAGGCCGTCTGCGCGGCGGCGAGCGCATCTTTCGCCGAAGCAATATCATTCGGGCCGCTGACCGAAATACCAACGGCGCCATCGGCGATGCGCTTGACCAGCCCGCTTAGCACTTTGCCGGCGCCAATTTCGAAAAACCGTGTGACTCCCTGGCTCGCCATGTAAGCCACCGATTCGCGCCAACGCACGGTCCCCGTGACCTGCTCAATCAGGCGGCGGCGGATTTCATCCGGATCGGTAATCGGCGCGGCCAGCACGTTCGACACTAACGGTGATGCCGGTCGCTTGATGGTGACGTCGGCCAGCGCTTTCGCCATCATGTCGGCCGCGGGCTGCATCAGCCGGCAATGGAACGGCGCCGACACCGGCAGCAGCATGGCACGCTTGGCGCCTCTGGCCTTGGCGATCTCGAGCGCGCGCTCGACCGCGGCCTTGTCACCGGAGACCACGACCTGCCCGCCGCCATTGTCATTGGCGGCCTGGCACACTTGACCCTGTGCGGCCTCGTTCGCGACGGCTACCGCGGCCTCATAATCGAGACCAAGCAAAGCTGCCATCGCACCTATCCCCACCGGTACGGCCTTCTGCATGGCAAGGCCGCGGGTTCGCAACAGGCGCGCGGTGTCGCTGATGCTGAGGCTGCCGGCGGCGGCAAGCGCGGAGTATTCGCCGAGCGAATGCCCGGCGACGAAGGCGGCATCCCGCCCCACCGAAAAGCCGGCTTCGGTCTCCAGCACGCGCAGTGTTGCGAGCGAGACCGCCATCAATGCCGGCTGGGCATTTTCGGTGAGCTGCAGGGTCTCACCCGGACCGTCCCAAATGACGGCGGTCAGCTTTTCGCCGAGCGCCGCATCGACCTCGTCGAAAACCGCTCGGGCGGCCGGAAAGGCCTCGGCCAATGCCTTGCCCATGCCGACCGCCTGGGAGCCCTGCCCCGGAAAAGTGAACGCCGCCGTCATTAATACCCCTGAATGCCGCTGGAAATCGCGCGCATGATCCGCCAAAGTGCGCGCGGTTCGGCGATAAGATCATGCGCTCTTTCAATAATTTAGAGCGCGATCGGACGCAAAACGGATTCCACTTTTGCTGATCGCCGAAAGACACGGCGGGAGCCGGTTGTGTCAAGCCGCCGGGTGGTTCCCGGTTGACAAGTCGCGGCGGCCCAATTGGGTTGCTTTCCCTTGCCATCGCGCTCAAAATCCGTATAAACCGCGTCATCCGTGGATCCCGGCCGGGAGCTGAACGGACGGTCTCAGCAATTTCACCTTATCTGGCGATGTTGATGTGGCAGGACCAGTCGGTCCGTCGTCCCGTGCTTCCGCCTTCTGAGCATATCGAGTCCTTTCCGAAGGGTTCGAAGGGCTTGCCGCCGGGAACCGCGCTCACATTGGAAAGGACACCCATGCCTCTTTATGAGCATGTTTTTCTCGCGCGTCAGGATGCGAGCACCCAGCAGGTCGAAGACTTGACCACCCAGATGACCGGTATCGTCGAGCAACTTGGCGGCAAGGTCGTGAAGATGGAAAATTGGGGCGTACGCTCCCTGACCTATCGGATGAACAAGAATCGCAAAGCGCATTTCGTGCTGCTGAACATCGACGGCCCTTCGGCTGCGATCGCCGAGATCGAGCGGCAGGAGCGGATCAGCGAGGACGTGATTCGTTATCTCAGCGTTCGCGTCGACGAACACGAGGAAGGCCCCTCGGCAATGATGCGCAAGGCCGATCGCGACCGCGATCGCGATGATCGCGGCGGTGGTTTCCGTGGCGACCGCGATGGCGGATTCCGGGGCGATCGCGACGGTGGTGGCTACCGCGGCGACCGTGGTCCACGCCGTCCGCGCGATGATGCCGAAGCAGTGGTTGAGGAGTAAGAATCATGGCCGAAGCTGGTGCACGCCGTCCGTTTTTTCGCCGCCGCAAGACCTGCCCGTTCACGGTCCCGAATGCGCCGAAGATCGATTACAAGGATTCCAAGCTGCTGATGCGTTACGTATCCGAGCGCGGCAAGATCGTGCCGAGCCGCATCACTGCCGTCTCCGCCAAGAAGCAGCGTGAACTCGCGCGCGCCATCAAGCGCTCGCGTTTCCTCGGGCTGCTGCCTTACGTGATCCGATAAAATAAAAATACTTCACTTCGCGGCGTTCGCGCCGCGAAGTGAAAGTCTTCATAAGGCTCCCGGGTCCTCCGGTTGCCGATGGTTGGGGTTCACTGGACCTCTAACCGCTCGAAAGGAGCGGGACAGCTGATGATCGCGATCGTTCTCATTGCTATCGCAGCCGGCTGCGCGTCGGCGCTGATGTTCGCCTCGATCGTCTCGGGCGCGCTGATCTCGCTGCTATTGTTCTATCTGGCGCCCCTGCCGCTGATGGTGGCGGCACTGGGGTGGGGACCGCTCTGCGCTACGATCGGCGGCATCGCCGCGGCGATCGGTCTCGGCGCAATCTTCGGCCTTCCCTATTGCATCGCTTTTGTCCTCGCGGTCGCGCTGCCCGCCTGGTGGCTCGGACATCTCGCCTTGCTGGGGCGTCCCATCGCCAACGGCGTCTCGGCAGGCAACGGCGCAGCGCCTGCTGCGCCTGATCTGGAGTGGTATCCGGTGGGCCGCATCCTGCTCTGGATCACGGGCTTTGCCGTATTGACCACGATGGCGACCCTGCTCACGCTTGGCACCGATGCTGCGACCATCACTGGCGTGATGCAGCGGGGCTTGCTGCGGATCCTCGGTGCGCGCGACGCGGCCTCGCCCGGCGAGACCGAACAATGGGTCGATGCGCTGGTGAAAATCGCACCGGCCGCGGCCGCCATCGTCGCGATGATGACGCTAACGCTCAACCTCTGGCTCGCCGCAAAAATCACGGCGACATCGGGACGATTGCATCGCCCCTGGCCCGACCTGAAAAGCGCGGCGCTGCCGTCGATGACACTCGCTGCCTTGTCGGTCGCGATCGCGTTCTGTTTTGCCGGCGGACTGCTTGCGATCCTGGCGCAGATCGTCGCCGCGGCCTTGACGATGGCTTACGCGCTGACCGGCTTTGCGGTCCTGCACACATTGACGCTGACGCTGAAGAACCGTGCGCTCTGGCTTAGCTGCACCTACGCCATCGTGGTGGTGTTCAGCTGGCCCGTTCTTGCAATCGCGGCGCTCGGCCTTGCCGACGCCGTTTTCGGGCTTCGTCAGCGCTACCTCCAGAGGAGACCGCCGCCCATCCCCACGTCCTGAACTCACCCCTTCAACTCAAGCTCTTTACCTCATCACCTCAAAGGAGAACGAATATGGAAGTCATTTTGCTGGAACGCGTCGCCAAGCTTGGCCAGATGGGCGAAGTCGTCCGCGTCAAGGACGGATTTGCCCGCAACTTTCTTTTGAAGCGCGGCAAGGCACTGCGCGCCACCGCGGACAACCGCTCGAAGTTCGACGGCATGAAGGCCGAGCTCGAAACGCGCAACCTGCAGGCCAAGGGCGAGGCAACCAAGGTCGCGGAAAAGATCGACGGCCGCAACGTCGTGGTATTGCGTCAGGCGTCTGAAACCGGCCAGTTGTTCGGATCGGTGACCGTTCGCGACATCATCGCCTCGTTCGAGAGCGATGGCGTCACCATTGCCCGCAGCCAGGTCATGCTGGACGCGCCGATCAAGACCATCGGCAAGCACACGATCGCCATCGCCGTGCATCCGGAAGTCGAAGTCGGCGTCACCGTCACCGTCGCGCGAAGTGCCGATGAGGCCGAACGCATCAATCGCGGCGAGGACATCAGCACCCGTCAGGAAGATCAGGACGCGGCCGCCGAAGCCCTCGCGGCCGCCGGCGAATTCTTCGATCCGGAAGCGCGCCGCGACGAGGAGCCACAGGAAGACGCAGCTTCCGACAAGTAACGCTGCTTCCTTCCATCGAATTGAACGCGACCAAGCCCGGCCCTGTCAGGCCGGGCTTGGGATTCTGGCCGACATTTTTCGTCGGACATCGCAATCGACGCCAATGCGGTTGCGGTGAAAACCTTATTGGGAAATCGGCGGCACGGGCGGCCCCGTTGGGGCAGCCGGCGCCGGTGGCGGCGTTGAAGCGGTAACCGCCGGGGCGGCCGGAGGCGCAGACTGTGCAGCCGGCGCAGACGGGCCTGCCGCCGGCTCCGGCGTTCCGCTGGGGACCGCTGTGGACGCGGCCGGGCGGGCCGCTGGTGCAGGTGTGACCGGGGGAACGGGATCGGCCCGCAGCACCGTGGTCTCGCCGCTGCCCGCTTTCGGGGTGTCGCTCCTGGCGGCCTCGGACTTGCCCTCACCCGACGGTTTGGCGCCTTCGGGCTTGCCGCCCTCGTCTTTGGCGGTTTCGCTCGCGGGCTTATCTTCCTTCACCGGCTCGCTTTTTGAAGGCTCGTCCTTGGCGGCGTCGCTCTTGGCCGAATCAGGCTTGACCGAATCAGGCTTGGACGAATCGATTTTGGCGGCCTCGCCGTTGTCAGTGTCGGGCTTGGTAGCGTCGGGCTTGGCCGGTTCCTCGATCCCCGGCTTGCCCCGCTTGCTCAACCTCTGCTTGGCAGACAAATGGCGGCCGTCGGGGCCGCGCTCGCCTGCGGCTTGAGCCGGAGCCTGATCGTCAAGGGGTTTCGCCAAGGGCTTCGCAGTGTCGGTCGCCTCTCCCGGCCGCGCCAGCCGCTTGGCGTTGCGGCCTTTATGTCCGGGCTCGGCCTGCGATCCATCGGCATCAGGTTTCGCGGCCTGTTGCGGCCCTGTCTCAGGCTTCGCAGTCTCTTGCGGTGGCGCAGCAGCCGGCCGTAGCCTGCGACCCCAGCGGTCGAGCTGCTCAAGCGGACCAGCGGCGGGCTTGGCCTCCGGTTTCGCGTCTTTGTCTTTGTCTTTGTCTTGCTTGGGCTGGTTGGAAAGGTAGCGCGTATCGGTCGCCCCGTTGGATATCAGAAAGGCGCTGAGCAGCGAGGCCATGTTGCTGCTGGTCGTGTAATGCTCACGCAGGAAGCCCGGCAGGGATCCCGCGGGCGCGGTCCTCAAAAGACCCCGCGGACTCTTGTGACACGCTGTACAAGTGCCTGCGAAAATCTGGGAAGGGCTCTTGCCGGCTTCGAGATTCTGCGCCTGCACCTCCGCAGGGGCCGCCACGAAACAGCCGATCAGAAGCATCACCGTCGCTAAACTGAGCGCTCGGCTCAACATTCTTGTTCTCCAGATGCGGAATCGCTTCCAGCCGCCTGATTCAGGCACTGGCGGGCAGCGGTCACCTTTTAGCCGATTATCCCGCGAATGGAAGCGCACATATGACGCAACCGCGTGAACACGACATTTCGGAATATCCGCTTTGTGTACAACGCACTAGCGCGCAGGGAACCTGACTATTATGATTTCGTGAAGGCGTTGGGGAACCATTCCGTCCCATCTTCGTCAAGAATGACGGCCGGAATGTGAGTCTCTGCGGGATCGCTCACTTGGTGGTTTCGATGGACCGTTTGTTGCGTTACTTCCTGAAGCAGTTCATCCGCCGCGGCGCGATGACGTTTACGACTGCGAGCGGGGCAAAGTTCAGCTGCGGCGACGGAACCGGCGAGCCGGTTGCCGTGCGATTTCTGACCACTGAAGCCGAACGCCGGGTTCTGCTCAATCCTGAACTTGCGCTCGGCGAAGTCTATATGGACGGCACTTTCGTCGTCGAGAATGGCTCGATCGCCGACGCATTGGCGATCTTGCTGGATCAGCCCGAAATATTGCCGCGCTGGGCCAAGCTGCAGTGGTGGCTGCGATACCTGGTCAGGCATGCCCAGCAGTTCAACCCGCCCAGCCGTTCGAAAAACAACGTCGCACGCCACTACGATCTCGATGGACGGCTCTATTCCCTCTTCCTCGATGCCGACAAGCAGTATAGCTGCGCCTATTTTGAAACACCGGACGCCACCCTTGACGATGCCCAACTCGCCAAGAAGCGCCATCTCGCCGCCAAGCTGCTGATCGAACGCGGCGACCGCGTGCTCGACATCGGCTCCGGCTGGGGCGGCCTTAGCCTGTATCTGGCCGAGATGACCGGCGCCAACGTCACCGGCGTCACGCTCTCGACCGAACAATTGGAGGTATCGAACGCCCGCGCGGCTGAGAAAAATCTGGCGCAGTCGGCGAAATTCTTCCTCGAGGACTACCGCGACGTTTCCGGCCCGTTCGACCGCATCGTGTCGGTGGGCATGTTCGAGCACGTTGGCGTCGACTTCTACGAGACCTATTTCAGACGGTGCGCCGAACTTCTCACCGAAGACGGCGTCATGATGCTGCACTCGATCGGCCGTTCGGACGGCCCTGATGTCACCAATCCCTGGATTGCGAAGTATATTTTCCCCGGCGGCTATATCCCCGCGCTTTCCGAAGTGATCCCCGCGATCGAGCGCGCCGGACTTCTGGTGTGCGACATCGAAATCCTGCGGCTGCACTACGCAGAAACCCTGAAAGCGTGGCGCGAGCGATTCATGGCGCGGCGGGAGGAAGCCGTGGCGCTTTACGACGAGCGCTTTGCGCGGATGTGGGAGATCTACCTGGCGTCGTCGGAAATGTCGTTCCGCAAGCAGAACCTGATGAATTTCCAGATCCAGATCACCAAGCGCCAGGGCGTGGTGCCGATGACACGCGATTACATCACGCGCGAAGAGACGAAATTGCGCGCCATCGAGCGGGGCAACCGGCCGCGGCTGCAAATTGCGGGCGAATAAGCCCGGCGCGATTTGAGGATCTAGTTTCGCAAGCTGAAACGCGATGCACCATGCATGTATGGTGAATACGTGTACGGTGACGCCGGACGCGCCAACTGCGCGCTCACAGCAGTCAGGACCAGACGATCGCAAGGCACCGTGCGGAATTCCCGGCGAGAAACCTCCTCCATGGCGTCAATCAGCGTCGACAACCACAGCCTTTCACCTTTTCCTGATCGCCAAGGCTGGAATCGTTGGGCCATTGCCTGTTCCTTGGGCCTGTTCCTTGCCCGTCCGCAAACCGTTGTTACCAATCCCGACGTCACCAACCCGTTCCCGGTGACAATACAATTAAAGAAACTCCGCCAGATGTGATCTGCTTCACAAAAGGTCCGGCCCGCCTGCCCTAAACCCTCGAAATGGCCGAGAAAACCTACCAATCATCGTTCGATCCGCAGCGCGACATCGGCACCGACTACGCCCTGATCGCCACCGGTATCAGCACCGCCCTGATCGCGTTGATCTATCTCATTCTGATTTGAGTCAGCGCTGAGATGGCGGTTCGGGACATACGTCCCCGTTGGAATGGGTACGCCTGCGCGGCGAAAGGTTCATTCCGCCCCGAAGTTTTTCTGATTTTCACCAAGGGAACGCGACGGCGGGGGGCCGGACGGCCCTGCAAACCCGTCAAGCGCCAATGCGCCGCCCGGTCAGGATTCACACACCGCTTTGTGTGAATCGGGCATAAGGCGTGTTCGCGCTTTCGCTGCGCCCGCGAGTGGCGCTTTATCGCCGCCCCGCATCCGACAAAGTTCCAAGAACACTCGAGACCCATGGCCCTACTTGATTCGAACGTTCTCAAGCTCGCGCCCGACGCGCCTGCTCCGGCCTATCGTAGCGCACCGCACAATATCGAGGCGGAACAGGGGTTGCTGGGCGCTATCCTGGTCAACAACGACGCCTTCTATCGGGTATCGGATTTTCTGGAGCCGAGACACTACTTCGAGCCGATCCACCAGACGATCTACGAGACCGCCGGCAGCCTGATCCGGATGGGCAAGGTCGCAACCCCGGTCACGCTGAAGACCTTCGTCCCGGCCGAAACCGACCTCGGGGCGGGCATGACGGTCGGCCAATACCTCGCGCGCCTCGCCGCGGAAGCGACCACCATCATCAATGCTCAGGATTACGGGCGGACGATCTACGAACTGGCGCTGCGCCGCGATCTGATCCGGATCGGCGAGGACATGGTCAATGTCGCCTTCGACGCGCCGGTGGATTTTGCACCGCGGGCGCAAATCGAGGATGCCGAGCGCAGGCTGTACGAACTTGCCGAGTCCGGCCGCTACGACGGCGGATTCCAGCGTTTTGCGCAGGCCTTGACCGTCGCCGTCGATATGGCGGCGAAAGCCTTTCAGCGCGACGGCAAGCTGTCGGGCATTGCGACGGGCCTGCGCGATCTCGACACCAAGATGGGCGGCCTGCAGCCCTCCGATCTGATCATCGTCGCCGGCCGCCCCGGCATGGGCAAGACCGCGCTCGCCACCAACATCGCTTACAACGTCGCAAAAGCGCATCGCGCCGAAGTTCAGGTTGACGGCACGATGAAGTCCGTCAATGGCGGCATCGTCGGCTTCTTCTCCTGCGAAATGTCCGCCGAACAGCTCGCCACCCGTATTCTCGCCGAGCAGACCAGTATCGCGTCGAGCACGATCCGCCGCGGCGGCATTACCGAGGCCGACTTCGAGAAAATCCGCGACTATTCGATCGAACTGCAATCACTGCCGCTCTATGTCGATGAAACCGGCGGCCTGTCGATTTCGCAGCTCACCGCCCGCGCCCGCCGGCTGAAGCGGCAGAAGGGCCTCGATCTGATCGTGGTCGATTATATTCAGCTGTTGCAGGGATCGGGCAAACGATCCGACAACCGCGTGCAGGAAGTCACCGAGATCACTACCAGCCTGAAGGCGCTCGCCAAGGAATTGAACGTTCCGATCATCGCGCTGTCGCAGCTATCGCGTCAGGTCGAAAGCCGCGACGACAAGCGGCCGCAATTGTCCGATCTGCGTGAGTCCGGCTCGATCGAACAGGACGCCGACGTCGTGATGTTCGTGTTCCGCGAGGAATATTACCTCGCCAACAAAGAGCCGCGCATCGGCACGCCGGAATACGAAAAATGGCAGCTCGACATGTCGCTGGTGCACGGCAAGGCCGAGGTCATCATCGGCAAGCAGCGCCACGGCCCCACCGGCACGGTCGAACTGCAGTTCGAGGGCCAGTTCACGCGGTTCGGCGATCTGGCGCATGACAGCCATTTGCCGGCGCAAACCTACTGACGCTGGCCTGCACGGTTGAACCGCCGCTGGCCCGCGCGTAAAGTGCGGCATGAACGTCGTTTCCGACCCGAAATCGACCCCGGCAAGCACCGTGCTCTTGCCTGAGGCAAATCAGGCGGCTGCGCCTGCAATCGCCACTGGCGTGCTCACCGTCGATCTCGACGCCATCGTCGCAAACTGGCGCAAGCTTGAGAAAACCGCCGTGCCGGCCGAATGCGCCGGCGTGATCAAGGCGGACGCCTACGGCTGCGGAGTCGATGCGGTCGCCCGTGCGCTCGCGGGCGCCGGCTGCAAGACGTTCTTCGTCGCCACCCTGGATGAAGCGCGCGCCGCCCGCGCTGCGGTACCGTCAGCCGCGGTCTATGTGCTCGATGGTTTTTTCCAGAACAGCGGTGACGCGTACGCCAAGATCGACGCCAGACCTGTCATCGGCGACCTCAATGAACTGGCCGAATGGGACGTGTTTTGCCGGCGCTCCGGCTGGGCCGGGGGTGCGGCCATCCATATCGACACCGGCATAAATCGGCTGGGCCTCACTTTGACGGAAGCGCAGGGTATCATTCCCAGGATCAACGCCGGCGATCACGGCATCACGCTGGTCATGAGCCACCTCGCCTGCGCGGAAAACCTCAATCACCCGCTCAATGCCAAACAGCTCGCGACGTTTCGCGAGATCGCCAGTCTTTTTGCAGGCGTGCCGGCATCGCTGTCGAACTCCTCGGGCGTTTTCCTCGGACCGCAATTCCAGTTCGACCTGGTGCGGCCGGGTGCTGCGCTCTACGGCGTCAATCCAACGCCGGAAGCCGACAACCCGATGCAGCCGGTTGTCGACCTGAAAGCCCGCGTCGTGCAGATCCGCAATGTCGAGCGCGGCGACAGCGTCGGTTATGGCGGGACGTGGACGGCGCGGCGACCGACCAGGCTGGCGATCGTTTCGGCCGGTTATGCCGACGGATATTTCCGCGCCGCCAGCGGCATCGACGGCACGCGCAGCGCCGAGGTGGTGGTCGCAGGCAAGCGCTGCCCGGTTGCGGGCCGCATCTCGATGGACCTGATGGCCGTCGACATCACCGATCTTGAAAAGAACGCCGCACGGCGCGGCCATATGGTGACGCTGATTGGCGAGGGCATCACGGTCGATGAACTCGCGCACCATTTCGGCACCATCGGCTATGAGGTTCTGACCAGCCTCGGTCCGCGCTATGCGCGGGTCTACAAGGGCGGGACGGTCCAAGCCGAAAACGATGGCGCGGCCGATCAGGCCGCTGCTTCCGGTTAAAGCATGATCCGGAAAAGTGGACACCGGTTTTCCCTCGCGACAAACGCGAAGCGTTTGCGCGGAGATCATGCCCAAACAAAAAGATAACGATAAAGTTTTCCCGCCAACCGTTTTTGTTATTTCCGTGAATCGATGGCTTTCTTGCAGGCGTCGCTAAGCTGGTCATGTTGCTTGTTCAGGCAAGCGACGATGCGGCCGCCGCCGGGCGTGGTGCCTTTGCAGAACTTCTCGTAGTCTGCCTTGCACGCGCCGCGCGCATCGGAGCTCGCGGCCTGTGCAAAGGCGGTTGTCGAAAATCCAAGTGCGACTACGAAAACAGCGAAGCCTAATTTGGGCATGTAACCTCCGGTGGCTTTGATCAACGTTGATGTCTGTACATGAAGATCGCGACATTCAACATTAACAATATCAACCGGCGCCTGCCGAACCTGCTGCGATGGCTGCGCGCGGCAAAGCCCGACATCGTCTGCCTGCAGGAGCTGAAATCGACCGACGATGATTTTCCACTTGGTGCGATCAACAAGGCCGGCTATGGCGCGGTCTGGCGCGGACAAAAGACCTGGAACGGCGTCGCCATCCTGGCGCGGAAAGCCGACCCGGTATTGATCAGAACCGAGTTGCCCGGCGATCGCGACGACGCCGAGGCGCGCTATATCGAAGCCGCCGTCAGCGGCATCATTGTCACCAGCATCTACCTGCCGAACGGCAACCCGCAGCCGGGGCCGAAATTCGACTACAAGCTCGACTGGTTCAAGCGGCTGCAGCGGCATTCCCTGAAATTCCTGAAGCAGGACATTCCCGTCGTGCTGGCGGGCGACTACAACGTCGCGCCGACAGCATCAGATATCTATCCGACACGATCATGGGACAAGGACGCGTTGATCCAGCCGAAAAGCCGTGCAGCGTTCAAGTCGCTGGTCGCGCAAGGCTGGACCGATGCGATCCGAACGTTACATCCGTCGAAGCCGATGTTCACGTTCTGGGATTACAAACGCAACCGATGGCCGCGTGACGCCGGGTTAAGGCTGGATCATCTTCTCTTGAGCCCGGTCCTTGCGCCACGCCTGATCAAGGCAGGCGTCGACCGCAAGGCACGAGCCGAGGAAGGTGCCAGCGACCATGCCCCCGCGTGGATCGTGCTGCGCTAGATCGCTGAGAGGCGTTTGGCATTCGCCGCGACATGTTCGCGATAACGGCCGATGACGGCCGCAGCGGTCGCGCCAGCCATCAGGCTCGCACCAGCCTCGAACATCGCATCGACCTTCTCGCTCACCATGAGACGGGCTTCGCACTCCGCCTCGCCATCACCGCTAGCGAGTTTTGCCAGCCGAAGCCGGATCACTTCACAGGATTCGAAGGCCAGCATGGCGCCGGCAAGCCATGGGAAGCTATCGACCGATTCTGCAAAGACATCCATCATCGCGATACCCCAAGACTTTCGAATTCGAGATGACTTCAATACGCTTCAAATTTTAAGGACCCGGCGGCGATATCGCTGGTATTTTCGGAGCGATGGTTACTGCTGGTTAACCAAGCCGCCGTCGCGATTCGTGGAGACAAGTCCCTTGAACTTCCTTTTCGTCCTCGTGGTCGGGCTCCTCGCCGGCACCATCAGCGGCATCGTCGGCACCGGCTCGTCGATCATGCTGATGCCGGTTCTGGTCTATCAGTACGGGCCGAAGGAGGCCGTGCCGATCATGGCGGTCGCCGCCGTGATGGCCAACCTGTCGCGCATCCTGGCCTGGTGGCGCGAGGTCGACTGGCGCGCCTGCGCCGCCTATTCGATTCCCGGCATTCCGGCCGCCGCGCTGGGCGCGCGCACGCTGCTGGCACTGCCCTCGCATGCGGTCGATATTTCGATCGGCCTGTTTCTGATCGCGATGGTGCCGGCACGGCACTGGCTCGCCCGGCACGATCTCAAACTATCGCTGTGGCACCTTGCGATCGGCGGCGCCGTGATCGGCTACATCACCGGCATCGTGGTTTCGACCGGGCCCCTGAGCGTGCCGCTGTTTCTGTTCTACGGCCTCACCAAGGGCGCGTTTCTCGCCACCGAAGCGGCAAGCTCGCTCGGCCTTTATCTGAGCAAATCCGTGACTTTTCAGCGCTTCGGCGCGCTGACGCCTGACGTCGCGCTGAAGGGCCTGATCGCCGGCTCGTCGCTGATGTCCGGCGCCTTCATCGCCAAGCGTTTTGTTCTCCGGCTGAACGAGAACATGTTTCGGCTGGTGATGGATGGGATCATGCTCGCGGCCGGCCTTTCCATGCTATGGAATGCGGCGCATTCACCCTAACCAGCGACTCAACCCCTTCATGGCCAAGAACGCCCTTTCCTTTGTCTGCCAGAACTGCGGCGCGGCGTATAACCGCTGGCAGGGCAAGTGCGAATCCTGCGGCGAGTGGAATACGCTGGTTGAGGAAGACACGACCGGCGCCACAACCATGCCGGTCTCGATCCGCTCCAAGCGCAAGGGCCGCCTGTTCGCACTGGAAACATTGACCGGAAAAAGCCACGAGGCCCCTCGCCTCGCCTCCGGGATGGCCGAACTCGATCGCGTCACCGGCGGCGGTTTTGTCAGAGGCTCGGTGCTCTTGGTCGGCGGCGATCCCGGCATCGGCAAATCGACACTTCTGACGCAAGCCACCAGCCTGATGGCACGCGCCGGCCACCGCGTGGTCTACATATCCGGTGAAGAGGCGGTGGCGCAGGTGCGGCTACGCGCCGAGCGGCTTGGCCTCGCCGACGCGCCGGTGCAACTCGCCGCGGAAACTTCCGTCGAGGACATCGTCTCCACCTTATCGGAAGGCGCGGTGCCGCGCCTGATCGTGATCGATTCGATCCAGACCATGTGGACCGACACGGTGGAATCTGCACCCGGCACGGTGACGCAAGTGCGCGCCTCGGCGCAGGCGCTGATCAGGTTTGCCAAGAAATCCGGCGCCGCGATCATTCTGGTCGGTCACGTCACCAAGGACGGGCAGATCGCAGGCCCCCGCGTCGTCGAACACATGGTCGATGCGGTGCTGTCGTTCGAGGGCGAAGGCTCGCAGCAATTCCGGATCCTGCGCGCGGTAAAAAACCGCTTCGGCCCCACCGACGAGATCGGCGTGTTCGAAATGACCGGGCTCGGCCTGCGCGAGGTCTCCAATCCGTCCGAACTGTTTCTATCCGAGCGCGATCTCGGCAGTCCGGGCACGGCGGTTTTCGCCGGGATTGAAGGCACCCGCCCGGTGCTGGTGGAATTGCAGGCGCTGGTGGCGCCGACCACGCTCGGTACCCCGCGCCGCGCGGTGGTGGGTTGGGACCCGAGCCGGCTGTCCATGGTGCTGGCGGTGCTGGAGGCCCATTGCGGCGTCAAATTGTCGGGCTATGACGTCTATCTGAACGTGGCGGGAGGCCTGCGGATCCAGGAACCCGCGGCGGACCTTGCCGCCGCCGCGGCCCTGGTGTCGTCGCTGGTCAATGCGCCGTTGCCGACGGATGCGGTCTATTTCGGCGAAATTTCGCTGTCGGGTGCGGTCCGGCCGGTGGCGCAGACCTCGGCCCGGCTGAAGGAGGCGGCAAAACTCGGATTCGGCCGCGCGGTGCTGCCCGAATCGGCACGCGGCGAGGTCGGCGGCGACGCGGGTCTCTCCCTCAATACCGTGGCCGGATTGACCAGCCTGGTGGCGGATATCGCCGCGCGTGGCAGTCCCAAGAGAAATCAGGCGGGAAATCAGGCCGGGAATCAGGCGGAAAACGAGCAGGGAAATTGGGACGGAAATCGCGAGGGTGCGCCTGAGAAAAATGCCACACCTGCCAGATTCCGGCGCGAGGGGCGTTAGACAGGCGTGACCTTGCCCAGCCTCGCCGCTATACAACCCGCGCGGGGCGCGGGGCGATTTCCGGCCTTGCGGGACATGCCATATGCCCGTCACTTTGGGCGGCACCGACAAGCCGATTCGCGGTTTTGAACTTACGAGCGGACCTGACCAGCCGATGCCGATAACGATACTCGATCTCGTCCTGCTCGCCGTGATGCTGATTTCCGGCTTGCTCGCGATGGTGCGCGGCTTCATGCGCGAAATCCTGTCGATCGCGGCGTGGGGTGCGGCAGCGCTGGTCACGCTTTACGCGTTCGGAAAACTGCTGCCGACCGCGAAGACTTATTTCAATAACGACACGGTCGCGAGCGTGGTCGTGGTTGCCGGCGTGTTTATCGGTACCCTGATCGTGGTTTCCATCATCACAGTGCGGATTTCCGACATGATCCTGGATTCCCGGATCGGTGCGCTCGATCGCACGCTCGGGTTTCTGTTTGGACTGGCGCGCGGCCTCTTGATCGTGGTCGTCGCGTTCATGTTTTTCAGCTGGCTGGTGCCGGACAAGCAGCGGCCCGACTGGGTCACCGGGGCGAAGTCCCGGGTGGTGCTGCAAGGAACCGGGGATTGGCTGATGTCGCTCTTGCCTGACGACCCCGAGAACACCATCTTGAAGAGATTCAAGAAGAACAAGCCAGACGATGAACAAACTGACACCGACCCGGCGGCAGCGCCGGCCAGTGATGGCTATAGCAAACCTGCCCGCGACAGCCTGAAAAAGCTGATCGAGAAGCCCGCGGCACATTGAGATCAGGCCAAAAGAGAGGCGCGATGGACGAGATACAGAGCCCTTCCGATGACGCCGCGCAACGCGATCTGAATCTCGGCCCGATCGATCTGGATTTGCAGGTTTCCGATTTGCAAGATTCCGACTTGCAAGATTCCGATCTGGAAGGCGACACGCTGCGCGAGGAATGCGGCGTGTTCGGCATCTTCGGTCACCCGGAAGCCGCCGCCATCACCGCGCTCGGATTGCACGCCTTGCAGCATCGCGGCCAGGAGGCCGCGGGCATCGTCTCCTTCGACGGAACCCGATTTCATTCCGAACGCCGGCTTGGGCTCGTCGGCGACACCTTCTCCCGCCGCGAAGTGATCGAACGCCTCCCCGGCAACGCCGCCGTCGGCCATGTCCGCTATTCCACGACAGGCGCGACCATCCTGCGCAACGTGCAACCGCTGTTCGCCGAACTTAATGCCGGCGGCTTCGCGGTCGGCCACAACGGCAATCTCACCAACGGGCTGACCTTGCGCCGAGAACTGGTGCGCAACGGCGCCATGATGCAATCCACCACCGACACCGAAGTCATCCTGCATCTGGTCGCGCAGTCGAAGCGCAACCGCTTCATCGATCGCTTCATTGAAGCATTGCGCGCGATCGAAGGCGCCTATTCGCTGGTGTCGATGACCAACAAAAAGCTGATCGGCGCGCGAGATCCGCTCGGCATTCGTCCGCTGGTGCTGGGCGAACTCGGCGGTTGTCCGATCCTGGCGTCGGAGACCTGCGCACTCGACATCATCGGCGCGAAATACGTCCGCGACATCAATCCCGGTGAAGTCGTCGTGTTCGACGAGCAGGGCACGCAAAGCCACAAGCCGTTTCCGCCGATGCCGCCGCGACCCTGCATTTTCGAATACATCTATTTCGCGCGGCCGGATTCGATCGTCGGCGGCCGCTCGGTCTATGATGTACGCAAGGCGATGGGCGCCGAGCTCGCCCGCGAAAGCCATGTCGAGGCCGATGTGGTGGTCCCGGTGCCTGATTCCGGCGTGCCCGCGGCGATCGGCTACTCCAGGGAATCCGGCGTGCCGTTCGAGCTCGGCATCATCCGAAATCACTATGTCGGCCGCACCTTCATTCAGCCGACGCAAAGCGTGCGCGAATTGGGCGTGCGGATGAAGCATTCCGCCAATCGCGCCGCGATCGAGGGCAAGCGGATCGTGCTGATCGACGATTCGCTGGTCCGCGGCACCACCTCGAAGAAGATCGTGAAGATGATGCGCGATGCCGGCGCGCGCGAGGTGCATTTCCGGATCGCCTCTCCGCCGATCACCCATCCGGACTATTACGGCATCGATACGCCGGACCGCGCCGGCCTTTTGGCGGCGACGCACAATCTCGAAGAGATGCGCCAGTTGATCGGCGCCGACACGCTGGCGTTCCTGTCGGTCGATGGCATCTATCGCGCCATGGGCGAGCCCGGCCGCGATCCCGCGCATCCGAAATTCACCGATCATTGCTTTACCGGCGACTACCCCACCCCGCTCACCGACATGACGCAGACCGAGGCGCAGCCGCGGCAATTGTCGCTGCTGGCGGAAGCGAGCTGATAGACGCCCGTCGGGTCGTCCCCGCGTTCGCGGGGAAGACCATTACTCCGCCGCCATCTCCTGCAGCGTTGTCACGGTTTTCCAATTTCGCGTCGTCGCTCCGACCGACAACACCTTTTCAATCGCCGTGTTTGACAGCTTGGTCTCGCCGTAGTTGATCGGGCAATGCAGATAGATCTCTTGCTTCGCCAATCGATATTCATCGCGGGTGCCGGCGAGCGCGTCGAGCTTGTCGGGCGCAGGTTTTGACGGCGCCTCGGCTAAAAACGTCACGTGCAATTTCGTAACGTCGAGACCTTTCTGTTTCAGGAACGGATTGCCGGCGACGATCTTTGCCATTTCCGAAGCGCTCCGGAGCACGACGGTGACGGGAAGCCGGGTTTGCGCATCGATCGTCGCCTTGAGCTGCTGCGCCAATTTCAACGCACTCACGCGTGACGAAAAAACGATGTTGCCGCTCTGGACATAGGTCCGGACATCCTGCCAACCCATGCCCTCGCAGGCTTGCCGCAGCCACTCCATTTTGAGCGAATTGCCGCCGACATTGACACCCCGCAACATCGCAACATAGACCGTCATATCGTACTGTCTCGGACGTTTGATTTCTGTCCCATATCGTACCATAAGTCCTGCGGATATGACCCTTTCCCTCGCCTCCCGCATCGCTCTCGTGACCGGCGCCTCGCGCGGCATCGGCTATGCCACCGCGCGTGCGCTGGCGAAGGCCGGCGCGCACGTCATTGCCGTCGCGCGAACGCAAGCCGGCCTCGAGGAACTCGATGACGAGATCCGTAAAGACGGCGGCAGCGCGACCTTGGTGCCGCTCAATCTCACCGACTTCGAGGGTATCGCGCGGCTCGGCGCGGCGCTGCATGAGCGCCATGGCAAGCTCGACATTCTCGTCGGCAACGCCGGCGTTGCCGGCCCCTCCTCGCCGCTCGGGCATATCGAGTTGAAGCCGTGGAACGATGTGATGGCGATCAACGTCACCGCGAACTTTCAATTGATCCGCTGCATGGAGCCATTGCTCAGGCAATCCGATGCCGGCCGCGCGGTGTTCGTCACTTCGGCGGCTTCCAACAAGGCGCTTGCCTATCTCGGTCCCTACTCGGCCTCAAAGGCCGCGCTGGAAACGCTGGTACGGGTGTGGGCCAACGAAACCGCATCGACGCCGATCCGCGTCAACCTGTTCAGCCCCGGCCCGATCCGCACGCGCATGCGCGCCACCGTATTTCCCGGCGAAGACCCGCTAACGCTGGATACACCGGATCAGGCCGCGGAATTCATCGTGCCGATGTGCACGCCTGATTGGACCGAGACCGGCAAGTTTTACGATTACAAAACCCGCACGCTGCTGAGTTTTCGCGCGCCGGCCTGAGGCTGCGTGCGGCAATGTTATCCTGACTGTTGGCATGCGTTTCAGCGCACCAAGCGTCATCCCCGCGTAGCGGGGTCCAGTAAACACTAACGCCTGCGATACTGGATCGCCCGCTTCCCGGGCGACGACGGCTATCTGTGAAGCCGCCGCTGTGCACTTCTCTCAGCAATTGACTCCCGCACCTGCCCACTATTCACTGCCTCCCAAGCGGGGAAAACCCGAAACAAAAATATGGGAGGATGCCATGACGCCGACGGACAATCGCGGTTATCAGAAACGTGCCGCCGCGAGTTTTTCCAGAACGATTTTTCTTTCAAGAACGATTTCGATTGTCATCGCGGCCGCCGCGCTGATCGGTGCGCTTCCGCGCGCCGCTGATGCAGGCGAAATTCCGACCTTCGCGGTCGATGCATCCTGGCCAAAGCCGTTACCGAACAACTGGATCCTCGGTCAGGTCGGCGGCATCACCGTCGATTCCGAAGGGCATATCTGGGTCATCCACCGCCCGCGCTCTTTGACCGACGACGAGAAGGGCGCGGCGCTGACGCCGCCGCGTTCTAAATGCTGCGTTTCGGCGCCGCCGGTGCTGGAGTTCGACACCGACGGCAATTTGCTGCGCTCGTGGGGCGGGCCCGGCGAAGGCTATGAATGGGTCGGGCGCGAGCATGGCATCGAGGTCGACGACAAAGGCTTCGTCTGGATCGGCGGCAACGCCGACAACGACAACGCCATTCTGAAATTCACCCTCGACGGCAAATTCGTGATGCAGATCGGCAAGATCGCGCCGAGCAAAGGAAGCAACGATACCACCCAACTCGGCAAGCCCGCGGAAACCGCCATCGACAAGAAGGCAGGCGAAATCTACGTCGCCGACGGCTACGGCAATCGCCGCGTCATCGTGTTCGACGCCACCACCGGCGCTTACAAGCGGCATTGGGGCGCCTACGGCAATCCGCCAAACGACGACAAACAGGCGGCTTACGATCCAAAGGCCCCGGTGTCGCAACAGTTCGGCAATCCCGTGCATTGCGTGAAGATTGCCAATGACGGCCTGGTGTATGTCTGCGACCGCATCAATGACCGCATCCAGGTCTTCAAGAAGGACGGCACCTTCGTGAAGGAGTGGTTCTACGAGAAGAACACGCTCGGCAACGGCGCGGTGTGGGACCTCGCGATCTGGCCAGATCCGAAGCAGACCTATCTGTTGAGCGCCGATGGCGAGAACAACGAAATCCGGGTGCTGAAGCGCGACGACGGCACCGTGGTCGGCAGCTTCGGACATAACGGCCGCAACGCCGGACAATTCCACTGGGTTCACGCCATGGCGGTCGACGCGAAAGGCAACGTCTATACAGCGGAAGTCGATACCGGAAAGCGTATCCAGAAATTCAAGCTGACGTCTGACGCGCTACGATAAATGCCGTTTGGCGCGGCGCGCGAGCAGCCGCGCCGCAATCAATAGTGCCAGCGTCAACAACACCGACGCCAGCAGGAACGGTGCACCCGGCAATTTCAGCGGTGCCTGATCGCCGATGAAATAGGCAAACGTCAGCGTGAACAGAAATGGTCCCAGCAGTTGGGACACGCTTTGCACGCTGGTGGTTGCGCCCTGTAACTGGCCCTGCTGGTCCGGTGCAACCAGCCGCGTCATCAGCGCCTGGATCGCCGCGCCCGCGACGCCCCACAATGCCATCACGGGAATGCCGAGCCAGAACAGCGGTCCGCTTGGCGCCGTGCCGAAAATCAGAAAGCCGGCGGCACCGCTGCCGAGACCCAGCAGCAGCGCCCGGCGCTCGCCGAAACGCCTGACGATCGGCCCGATCGCCGCGCCCTGCACGGCCATTGCGCAAATACCCACCATGGCCAGCGTCAGGCCGACAGTCGTTGCGTCCCAGCCATATCGGTAGGTCGCATAGAGCACGAAGGTAGAGGGCAGAACTACATGCGCCAACTGGGCAAAGAAATTCACCACCGATAGTCCGGCGAGAACCCGATCGGAGCGCAACAGATGCAGCGCGCCCAGTGGATTTGCGCTTTTCCAGCGGAACGGAGAGCGGCGATCCCGCGGCAGCGACTCGGGCAGGATCAGCCAACCGTAAAGCGTATTGGCGAAGCTCAAGCCAGCCGCGGCCCAGAACGGCAGCCGCGGATCGAGGCCACCGAGCAGGCCGCCGACGGCCGGTCCAAGGATGAACCCGGCGCCGAACGCCATTCCGATCTTGCCGAACACCGCCGCGCGCCGTTCCGGAGGCGTGATATCTGCGATGTAGGCGAATGCCGTCGAGACGCTCGCCGAGGTGATGCCCGAGATCACCCTGCCAACGAAAAGCCAGGTCAGCGACGGCGCCAGCGCCATCAGCACATAGTCGAGCGCCAGACCGAAATTCGACAACAGCACCACCGGGCGCCGGCCGAACCGGTCCGACAGGCCGCCGAGGATCGGCGAAAAGAAAAACTGCATCACCGCCCATGCGGTGCCGAACAGGCCGAAGATCCGTGCGGCACTCGCCGTGTCGTTGTCGACGAAACTTGCCACCAGCTTGGGCAGGATCGGCATGATCAGGCCGAGCGCGAACATGTCCAAGAGGATGGTGACGAAGATGAAGGCCACTGCCCCACCGCGCACCGGGGGCGCTCCGGCCATGCTCTGCGGCGCGGCCTCTTCGCTCACGATGGCCGCTTGCGCTTGTGGGCGAACGGATTGGCCTTTTCGCGGAGGGTGATGCGCACTGGCGTCCCCGGCAGCTCGAAAAATTCGCGCAAGGAATTGACGAGATAGCGAAGGTAGGACTGCGGCACGGCGTCCGCGCGCGAGCAGAACAGCACGAAACTCGGCGGCCGCGCCTTGGCCTGAGTGATGTAATTCAGCTTCAGCCGCCGGCCCGACACCGCCGGCGGCGGGTTCGCATCGACGGCCTGCTCGAACCAGCGATTGAGCGATGCGGTGGGCACTCGTCTGTTCCACACAGCATAAGCCTGTTCGATCGCGCTCATCAGCCGGTCGATGCCCTCACCCATCAGGCCTGACACCGCAACGATGGGCATGCCCCTGACCTGCGGCAGCAGATGGTCGGCGTCAGTGCGCAACGCCGAAATCAGACTGGACTGCCGGCCCATCAAATCCCATTTGTTGACCGCGATGACGAGCGCCCGGCCCTCGCGTTCGATCAGGTCGGCGATCCGCAGATCCTGTTCCTCGAACTTGTTCTGCGCGTCCATCATCAAGACCACGACTTCGGCAAAACGGACGGCGCGCAGCGCGTCGGCCACCGAGAGTTTTTCCAGCTTTTCCTCGATCCGCGAGCGCCGTCGCAAGCCCGCGGTATCGAACACGCGGAAATCCCGGCCCTGCCAGTTGATCTCGACGGAAATGGAATCGCGGGTGGTGCCGGCCTCCGCGCTGGTCAACAGACGCTCCTCGCCGAGCAGATGATTGATCAGCGTGGACTTGCCGGCATTGGGGCGGCCGACGATGGCCACGCGAATGGGGCGCTTCGACAGATCCTCGTCCGATTCGATGATATCGTCATCGTCGAACTCTTCCCCCTCATCGACGGGCTCGGGCATCAGGGCGCGCAGCGCGTCATAGAGATCGCTGAGGCCCTCGCCATGCTCGGCTGAGATCTGGATTGGCTCGCCGAGCCCCAGCGCATAGGATTCCATCGCGCCGATTTCTCCGTGCTTGCCCTCGGCCTTGTTGGCGACAAGCACCACCGGCTTGTTGGCGCGGCGCGCGAAATCGGCAAAAGCGCGGTCGTTCGGCGTGAGGCCCGCGCGCGCGTCGATCACGAACATCAGGGCGTCGGCGAGGCCGATCGCAGCCTCGGTCTGCTCCTGCATTCGTGCGGTCAACGAGCCCTTGGCGCCCTCATCGAGGCCCGCGGTGTCGATGACGGTGAATTCGAGATCGCCAAGACGCGCTTCGCCTTCGCGGCGGTCGCGCGTGACGCCGGGCTCGTCATCCACCAGCGCAAGCTTCTGCCCGACCAGCCGATTGAACAGCGTCGATTTTCCGACATTGGGCCGGCCGATAATGGCAATCGTGAAGGACATAAACGACCCTTGCGCGCCTGGCGCGCGTATTCAGTAAAGGTGTGTAGCGGCGGTTTTGCCCCGCAATCAGGTTTACGCAGATTGCGTAGACTAATCTGCGGTAGAATACGCGCAGATTATTGAATCGCGGCGCGTGTCGATGCGATGAGAAACCAGACTAGCGCGTGAAGGTACCGCTCGGCATCGGGGCCGGGAATGGCGCGGCGGATTGTTGCGCGGGCGCAGCCGATGGCGCGGGCTGCGCCGGTTGCGCGGCCTGCTGATCTGGCGGCGGTGCGGTGGTGCGCCGGCGTACGACTTTCTCGGGTTTGGGAGCCGGCGGCGCCGCGGCGGTGCTGCTGCCCTCTTCCGCAGCCGCTGCGTCAGGTCCCGGCGCAGCAGCAGGTTCCTGTGCAGCGTCCGGAGCTGTGCTGGTCGCGGCCGGCTGCTTGCTCTTTTTGCCCTTGGATTTCGCGGCTTGCTTCGGTTGCGGCTCCGCCGGGGGCGGAACGGCGGCGGCTGTCGCCTGGGCGTTCTGCTGATCAATCTGCTCCTGTGCGGAGCCCTTGTACAATTCCTTCGGCACGCCCTGCGCAATGCCGGGCACGCCGTCGGGGAATACCGGCTTGCGTTCGCCCGGCAGCTTTTTCTTGGTGTCGAGGAAATCGAGCAAATCGCTAGGATCGAAGCTGCTCAGGCCACCACCGCCACAGCCGGCCAGCGCGCCCGACAAAGCGACGAGGACAGCGGCGGCGATCAGGCGTTGCGACAGGCGCATGGTCGATTTCTCACTCAACTCTTTTGTCTTTTGCCGTCAGCTCTTCGCGACCGGCGGGAGCAATGCCTGCAGAGCCTCGGCGCGCGAGCGCAGGCTCGCTGGCGTCTCAGCATCGTTGGCAATCAGATCCAGCCATCGCCGCGCTGCCGTCGTATCGTTGGCGCGCCAGGCCGACAACGCGAGCAACTCGCGCGCAGTGTGGCGAAAGGTCGCCTCCGGTGCGGCGGCAGGTTCAAGACGCTGAAGCATGCTGGGATAGCTCGCCGTCTCCAGCAGCAATCCGGCCGCGCGAATCTTGGCAAGCTCCTGCTCCGGCGCACCTACGCTGCGATCGGCTGAAATATCATCGTACAATTTTGCCGCCGCCTGCGGATCGCGGCTTGCGACTTCCGCCGCGCTGCGCAGCCGCGCCATCATGCGATATCCAGCCGGCGCGGTCGCAGCCAGGTTGTTGAAGGCGGCTTCCGCCTCGGAATGCTTGTTCTGCTCGGAGAGCTCCACGGCCTTGTCGAAGGCAGCCCCTGCCTCGGCCGCCTTCTTCCCCTCCAGGTATTGATACCCGCGCCAGCCGCCCACCGCGGCGATGATCAACAGCGCGCCGGCGACAATGTAGATCGAATACCGGTCCCACAGCTTTTTGAGCTGGTCGCGACGGACATCCTCGTCGACTTCATCAAATAATTCAGACACTTAAAGATATCCCATCCCCGCTGAGCCGCGCCCAATCCGCAAAGCCCGCCATACGCCTGATCCCCGCGTGGCGGCGGCGATACCCTAGCGATATGGCGGAGGCAAGGCAAAGCCAGACCGATCAAGCGGTCAATGTTTTCTTCGTTAATTCAACGCGATGCGGGACCGGTCAGCGCAGCAAGTCCCGCCCCGTCCTACCGGGCCGTGGGGATGGCCGCAATCCCTAGCGGCCTGAAGGCTGAGGCAGCCGAGCTGGAGTCAAACTCCGCCCGGCTGGACGTAGCAAAAGACGTAGCCAGCGCGACTCAAAAATACGATTCCATGTCCTGTCGGATTCGATTTATCCCACTTGAGCTTGTTGTTTGGGATTTCGATTTCAGTTCCGATGTCGATGTGCGGACGTCGGCGCGGCTCATCGGGCCTGTCGTCGGTGATGGTCGCGTACGTCTTTCCATTTTTGACGTGAACCTCGTCTGCCCAATAGGCGTCCGCCTCGCCGCAACACGAAGCGGTCGGAACGTCGGGTTGCATCAGGGCTTGGTACCACTCTCGGATCGCGGGATCTACCGCATCCCATTGTCCGAGGTCGCGGGCATTCACAACGCCAATCACGCAACCAAACGCCAGGCCAAGGACGATGCGTTTCATTTCGCACTCCTGAATATTTCCGGCGTTTTTCTCAAAGCAATGTTCGTGCCGCGAATCAGTTAGATTACGCAGGACATTTCATTCGATGTTGAAGCGTTTTGCGCGTTTGGTAGATTCGTGCGCGCGACGCGGCATTGGCGGATTTATCTTGCGCATCCTTCTCGTGAAGAGAGGGATAGTTTTGCTCGCCGAAGATTTCGACGCCGCTCAAGGGTGATGGAACCGAAGCGCTTATCGCGCGGCAGCCCACGCATCGCGCAACTGCTTCTTCATCACCTTGCCATTGGCGTTGCGAGGCAGCGGTTGCGTCATAAGCATCATCGTCTCTGGTACCTTGTAGTCCGAGAGTCGCTCGGCACACCACGCACGCAACGTTTCGCCGTCAACGTCGCTGTCGCGAATCACGATCACGGCGTGAACACGCTCGCCCAACACCGGGCACGGCTTTGCGATGATGGCGCTCTCGACGACACCGGGATGGCCAGCGAGCACGGATTCGACTTCGGCGGAATAGATCTTGAGCCCGCCGCGGTTGATCATGTCTTTCTGGCGATCGAACACGCGCACAAAATTCTGTACGTCGATCGAACCGAGATCGCCCGAATGCCAGAAGCCGCCGGTGAAACTTTCGGCCGTCGCCTTCGGATTGTTCCAGTAACCCCTCACGACCGAACCGCCGTGAATCCAGATCTCGCCGATCTCACCGCGCGGCAACTCGCGGCCGTCGGCATCCACCACGATGATGTGCGCGCCAGGACACGGCAAGCCGACGCTGTCGATGTGATCCGCGGTCAGTTCAGGGGGCATGATGGTTGAAGGCGACGTGGTCTCGGTCGACCCGTAGGCGTTGATCAGCTTCAATCCAGGAATCTTGGTGGCGAGTTTTGCGATAGTCGCGATCGGCATCGGCGCGCCGCCGAATCCTCCGATCCGCCATGCCCTGAGATCGTAGGAGTCGAAGTCTGCCTGCAGCAGGCAGAGATTATACATCGCTGGCACCATCACCGTCTGCGTGACGCGTTCGCGCGAAGCGATCTTCAGATAATCCGCCGCCTTGAATTCCGCGACGATGATCAGCGCTCCCGCGCAACGGACCATGCTCATGATATTGGCGATCACGCCCGTCACATGCGCGAGCGGAACCGCCGCGATCGAACGATCCGCCGACGTCAGCTCCATGCAGGCTTCGTAGACCATCGCCGAATGGATGACGTTGCAGTGCGCGAGCATCGCACCTTTGGGCCTTCCGGTGGTGCCGGACGTATAGAGAATCATCGCCGTGTCTTCTTCGCCGACCTCGGCATGGTCTTGCAGAGGTGCATGATCGGCCAGACCGGAAAATGCCGAGGCGGCGTTGTCATCGACGGAGATCCGGTGCTTCAGGTCGAGAACGTCGCGCGCGTCGGGCAGACGGTCCGCCAGCGTGGCCTCATGGATGATAAGGACCGCGCCGCAATCGGTGAGGACGTGCGCGATCTCCGGCTTTTGCTGCCTGGTACTGAGCAGAACCGTTACCAAGCCGGAATGCGCGGCGGCGAACATCGTAAGTGCAAACTCGATGCGGTTGCCAAGCAGGACCGCAACGCGGTCGCCGCTCTGCAAACCCAACTTTCGAAAGCCGGCCGCGATTCGGGCGGACTGCTGCACGACTTCACGCCAATTCATCCGGCGGTCGCCGCAGATCAGCGCCTCGCCGTCCGGATTTTTCACAGCCGCATCCGACACCATCGCCCAGATGCTTTTGGGCCGTTCGCAAAACACCGGCACCACGCGATCGCCAAAGCGCGCCTGGAGTTCCATGGCGGGAATGGGATACTGCGACCAATCCATTGTCGCGTCTCGTGCCAGCTTTTCGCTCAGTTCTTTTCTGAGTTCTTGGCCTTCATGCCGTAGACATGCTCGGGTCCGGGGAATGTGCGGGAGCGCACGTCGGTGGCATAGCCTTCAATCGCGGCCTCGATCATCGGGCCGAGATTGCCGTAGCGGCGGACAAACTTCGGTGTCCGTGACGACAGCCCCAGCATGTCTTCCAGCACCAGGACTTGACCGTCGCAGGCCGCACTGGCGCCGATGCCGATGGTGGGGATGGCAATGGTCTCCGTGATCTTTCTTGCCAGCGGTTCGGCGACCGCCTCGATCACCACCGAGAATGCGCCGGCTTCCGCAATCGCGCGGGCGTCGTTCTCGATCGGCTCCCAACTGCCCTCCTCGCGGCCCTGGGCGCGAAACGAGCCGAGCGTATTGATCGATTGCGGCGTCAGGCCTATGTGGCCCATCACGGGAACGCCGCGCTCGGAAAGAAACGCGATGGTCTCCGCCATCCGCGCGCCGCCCTCGAGCTTCACTGCGCCGCAATGGGTCTCCTTGAGGATTCTCACTGCTGAATGAAACGCCTGCTCCTTTGAAGCCTCATAGGAACCGAACGGCATGTCCACCACGACCAGCGCGTGCTGCGAGCCGCGCATGACTGCGTGGCCCTGCAGGATCATCATCTCGAGCGTCACCGGTACCGTGCTCTCGAAACCATGCATCACATTGCCCAGGGAATCGCCGACCAGAATGACGTCGCAATAGCGATCCACCAGCGCCGCGGTATGCGCGTGATACGATGTCAGCATGACGATCGGTTCGCCGTTCTTGCGGGCGCGAATATCGGGTGCGGTCTTGCGCTTGATGGCCGATTGGACAGACATTTTAAACTCCGACGACGGGAACGCCGATTACGACGGGATGAAACACGAAAGCAAGCGCCAGATAGGCGACGACTCCGACCGCCACCGCAATCAGGTCGTTGCCGACGCCGCCGACCGGGATCGGCGGCGCCCCGGTGTCGGCGCGATGTTTCAGCGAGATTCGGTCGAACACCGCCCATCCCAGGAATGAACCGAACAGGATGATCGAACCGAGATCGCCGTTGGCGAGCAGATGCGCCGCCGCCCACAGCTTGACGCCTGCCAGCATCGGATGCTTCAGCGCGGTATAGATGCGGCCACGGATGTAGGACGCCACCACCAGGATCACCGCAGGCAGCATCAGCGCCACGGTGATGTGTTTGAACGCGGTCGGCGGATACCAGACGTCGATCCATCCGGTCGCACGATAATAGGCATAGCCCCAGATGATCAGCACGAGGCCCAAAAGCGAGACCAGCGCATAGCCGATCTTGTAGCCGCCCTCACCCATTGATGTGACCGCCCGCGCGCGCAATTCGCGCTGGGTGGTGAGCGTATGGACGCCGAGGAACAGTACGAGACCCAGGATCATCACCAGCAATCCCACGATGTCCTCCGTTAAAGCCGGCTTTTCCGAGCCTCGCGTATCACTTTAAGGGCTTAAACCGCAATGCGCTAAAATGCGCGGGCAGTCATTCCCGGAGGCTCCGGAGGACCAAACCCGGAATCTGGATGTCGCTTCTTCCTCGCTATCGATTATCGGAGCCGCCGCATCTGGCGGCCCCAACGAGCGTTTAGCATCTATTTACCGGATTGGATCAGATTGGGGGGGCCTAAGCACGCAAGGCCCATCCATGTTCAAAGAAGGCTTGTTCAAAGAAGGCTTGTTCAAAGAAGACTTGCCGATCGTCTACGACGCTCCCGCCGATCTCAAGAAATGGCCCTCGCTCAACGGCCAGCGGCTTAATGGCGGACGCCAGCCCTATCTGGTTTTCAACGGCACACTCGCAGAGTGCATACGCGAATTGATGGCCAAGCCCGTCAGGCAAATCTCCCTGTATGACATCGTGACGGAGCCACAACCGGTTTTTGATCGCCCGGTTCTATCTCCTGGCGATGCCGCTGAAATCGCCATGCGCAAAGACTTCCCCAAGAGCTAAACCGCCCTGCGATTTTATCATCAATTATGGTCGTCAAAGACTTTTCGGGCCACGCCCGCCACGAGGAGGATGCCGCCCAGTATATCGGTTGGCAGTGTTGGTATGGTGAGGCCATCCGGGAGATCTACATTCAGGCGCGGCGCGATGAAGGCGGCTATCCCGGCCATCATCAAAATCGTGCCAAGATGTTTCATGCCTACCAATCCCCCGATGCAGTCTAGGATTCGTCGCGCTCTTCCCGTATCTGTTGAAGGTAATACGCCGTTCGTTCCTGGCTTTCTTCGAACGATTCCTTTTGTGGAGCTTGCTTGCGTCTGGAAGGCAGGGGCAACATGAAAATCAGTCCGCTCAACAGGAACGCCAGACCTAAAACGACTAAAGAAATTCCCAGGGTCCTCATTTAAATAGTCCCCGTCCCATCCTAACCATGCCACCTGACGCTAGGAGTCAGGTAGCCATTGCTGGATATTGGATTGCAAAACAAAATGCCTCCGATTTCCGCCGGGGACATTTAATATTATTGCATTTAATCTTGTTGTTGTTTGCTGGAACAAGCGTTTTTTCGGTGTTTTATCCACCTGTTAAATGCCCAGGGTTCAAGAGGGCCATCTTCGCTACTGACTAAATTGGTTATGAAATTCTACAAATGCGTCAAGTTCTGGCAGCGAACTTCTGCTCGATTGCGTGCCTCCGCAAATCGGCGGCTACAAAGCCATCCCGGCTATAGAATGGTTGGTTCAGCACCGAGACCATCCTGATCCTTTTCCTGCAACTCCCGCTCAGCCTGGTGGTAGAATTCCTGGTCCCTGCCCGCGGGCTTTCCAGCTTGCTCCCAGAGCTCATAGGCACGGTGGATAACCTGTTTTCTGCTCGGTGTTTCCATTGTGAACCTTCAAGAAGATTAAGCACGGCCCCATCCTGGGGGCGTAGGCAGGGTAGAGACGGAGCCGTGCAGGCCACGCTTCTGATTCACGGCCCAACAAACCAATGCAAATATTTTAGGGTTGTTCCGAATTTTTAAGAAGTGTGAAAAAAATTTGTCCGAGAGAGTCCGCTAGCGTACAGACCGAAGCGCCGCGCTGAGCCTACGTTTGCCAGGTTATGCGTAATTCCATTGCCGACCGGCCGATGTGTCCTACCTGCAAGCACAGGATGGGTTTGGCTCGGGTGTCTCCCGGTTTGCGAGGCTTTGAGGAGCGGACTTTCGAGTGCCGCACCTGTCATCGCATTGAGAAAATTTCCTTGCCAATAGACCCCCTTAAAACTGATGCGCTGGGCTGGCTGGCAAGCGAACTCAGACCACCGCGCTAGCCACTTTTGCGGCGGGTCCCTCTCCGCTCCGAAGGCGAGAGTCGTTCTCGTGAGTGCGACGGCCTCGTACACCAGCTTGCTCCAACCCGCGTTCGAAGCACTTGCAGGTTTCTTAGCTGCCCACGGCTCTTACGGCTTGATAACCGGGAAGACCGCAGCGCAATAACAGCCCCTAGACTAGAATGCTCTAAACACCCCTGTACGACGAGCTGGCAGCGTTCCGTCATAATCCCGCCGTCGAATCAGTAGGCAATCCCCCTCTTAGCAAATGGGGAGCGAGACAGTGGCCAATCCAAAGACACCAGAAGACAAAATGATGGCGGCCATGAACGGCCCCGGCGACATAGCGAAACTTTCACCTTCGGCGGCCAAAGCATTGAAGAAAGCCACGCTGGCGAAGGCAATGGAAGCCAGGAAAGTAGAAACGGCAAAGAAGCACACCGCCAAGGTCATTCCGATGAAGAAGCCGGAAACCAAGAAAGCCGCGAGCAAGAAAACCGCCAAGAAGGTTTCGGCACCTGTCAAGAAAGCAGCCGCCAGCAAGAAGGTTGCCCGGAAGACCATGAAACAGAAGGCGGGTAAGAAGAAGGCGCGTTAAAGCCTAGCATTCGCTTAAAAATGCGTTTTAAGAAATGCAAATGCAGAAACCGCGCTCGGATACGTCTAGGGGGCGGTTTTACTGTAATCGAGCGAAATATGACCCAAGCTGTTACCCACCTTCAACGATAAGCTCGAAGCGTTTCAGCGAGACAGATCTATTTCCGCGCTACGTACCCCCGGTGCGTCTGCCGTCCCAGCCTTACGAACATTTCATAGAATAATCCCGTTGAAACAGACCCTTCCCCAGCCATCTAGCGGGTATGAGTTTGGCTGATACTTTTCGTGATAACGCTGAGGACTGCGCCTTCCTTGCACAACGCTCTGAAGACGAGGAGACCAGACTTACCTTCTTACGAATGGAAGCAGCGTGGCGCGCCTTGGCAAACCAGCAGGAGCGGCTGGATAAGAAGCAGTGGCCAACAAAAAGGCCGCCCGAGTGAGGCGGCTATTTCGGTGCACCAAAACTAAGCGCTTGCGAACTCCTCATCCGCAGCTTCGTCTGTGCTTTTTTGCCTGTACACCGTCAGCCTCTTCGAGGTTCTCGCCCTTGCGATTGACTGTGATGCTGTATCCGAGCAAGCGAATTTAGGCCGCCGCGCTAGCCATCCTTTGCGGAGTCCCAAAAGTACTCCCGATCAATGGTTCGAGGCTTGTAGATCGCGATTATCGACATAGCGGATTGCGATCGGCCGTCCGGCGAGCGCGCCACCTAACCCGCTGGTGAATTTCAACGGCTCGCAGGCGTCAATCGACGCATTGATCGCCTTGAGGTAGGTATTGCGGGTATCGGCGGAAATGCCCGCGGTGGCGTACGTCATGCGCGGGACTGCGATGATCCCGCCATCCCTCTTGAAACTGAAGCGCACCGTCATCTGCATGCCCTCGTGTGCGGAGTCAGCCGGTGGCGGCGACCAGCAGGACCGCAAAGCCGCAAACAGGTCGCCGATGGTGTCGAGATCATGATCGGGCCTGACGTATTTTGCGGCGTCGTCTTTCGACGGCACGGTTTCGATCGTCAGTTGCAAGTTCTCGCCATAGGGATAATCGATTTCGGGAATGCAGGGCCCGTGATTGAACACGCTACAGAACGATGGCGTGCACGGCCCTCCGTCCAGCACGCTGCAGGGCGCATGGGAAAACGGCGTGGCATCGATTTGATGCCGCTGCCGGGCTTGAACCGTTCCGGCAACTGCCAATCCTGCGATGGCAACGATGAGACAGACAACGATGCGCCGGAGCATGAGCGAGCCCTCGAAGGCAACACAATTAAAATGAAAAATGATGCGCGCGTTGGGCTTTATCAAGCCTGAATTTAATCACATCCGCGCGTTCATGGCCGGCGGTTCCGCGGCCTGCACCGTCTCGCTGGGCCGTCGAACGCAAACCAAATCCGTCATCGCCCGACTTGACCGGGCGATCCAGTATTCCGTAGCGCCGGTGATTCAATCGAAAGGCTGCGGCGTACTGGATACTCCGCTGGAGCCTGTCATCGGGCTCGCCGAAGGCGAGAGCCGGTGGCGGAGTATGACGGTCAGCGGTGAAGCCGCGCGATCCGCTCGCCTCAGGTCTTTTTCTTCACATCCTTGATGCTGGAAAAAGTGATGCCCTCGGCACGTTCCCTGGTGTAGCCGAGATAGAATTCGTTCTTGGCCAGGAACACCGGATCGCCGTCGACGTCGACGGCGACGCCGGAACCGTTGGCGGCGATGAATGCGTCGAGCTTCTTGCGATCGTCGGACGAAATCCAGCGCGCCAGTTGAAACTCACTGACCTCGAATTCGACCGGCAACGAATATTCGGCATCGAGCCGGGCTTTCAGCACGTCGAGCTGCAGCGGGCCGACCACGCCGACCAGCGCCGGCGCCCCGTCGCGCGGGCGGAACACCTGGACCACGCCCTCTTCCGACATCTGCTGCAAGGCTTCTTTCAGCTTCTTTGCCTTCATCGCGTCGGTCAGCCGCACGCGCCGGACGATTTCCGGCGCGAAGCTCGGCACGCCAACGAAGGTTATTTCCTCACCTTCGGTCAGCGTGTCGCCGATCCGCAGCGTACCGTGATTGGGAATGCCGACGACGTCGCCGGCAAAGGCTTCGTCCGCCAGCGCGCGATCCTGCGCAAAGAAGAATTGCGGGCTGGAGAGCGACATGTTCTTGCCGGTGCGCACCAGCTTCGCCTTCATGCCGCGCGTGAGCTTGCCCGAGCACAGCCGCGCGAAGGCGATACGGTCACGATGGTTCGGGTCCATATTGGCCTGGATCTTGAACACGAAGGCGCTCATGCGCGGCTCGGCGGCCTCGACTTTGCGCAAATTACTGTCCTGCGCGCGCGGCGGCGGCGCGAAACGCCCGAGGCCTTCCAGCAAATCGCCGACGCCAAAATTGCGCAGCGCGCTGCCGAAATACACCGGCGTCAGGTGGCCTTCGCGAAACGCCGCGAGTTCGAACGGCTGGCACGCCTCCGACACCAACGCGAGTTCGTCCTTGATCGCGCCGATGTCGAGATTGGCATTGCGGCCGGCGAGATCGGCGATGTCGATCTGTTGCGCCGCGCCGGTCTTGGCGCCGCCACCCTCGAGCAAGCGCACGCCGCCATTGGTGACGTCATAGGTGCCGAGGAAATCGCGGCCGCGGCCGACCGGCCAGGTCATCGGCGTGGTGTCGAGCGCCAGCGTCTTTTCGATTTCATCCAGGAGATCGAAGGTGTCGCGGCTCTCGCGGTCCATCTTGTTGATGAAGGTGATGATGGGAATGTCCCGGAGGCGGCACACCTCGAACAGCTTTCGCGTCCGCGCCTCGATCCCCTTGGCAGCGTCGATCACCATCACCGCGGAATCGACCGCCGTCAGCGTGCGGTAAGTATCTTCGGAAAAGTCCTCGTGGCCCGGCGTATCCAGAAGGTTGAACACCAGGCCTTCGAATTCGAAGGTCATGACCGAGGTCACGACGGAGATGCCGCGCTCGCGCTCGATCTTCATCCAGTCGGAACGGGTATTGCGCCGCTCACCCTTGGCCTTGACCTGGCCTGCGAGATTGATGGCGCCGCCGAACAGCAGCAATTTTTCCGTCAGCGTGGTCTTGCCGGCGTCCGGATGCGAGATGATCGCAAACGTCCGCCGGCGCGCGACTTCAGTGGCGAGCGGCGAGTGGCGCGGCGATTCGGCTGTGAAAGCGAGGTCGGACATCAGCGAGCGTTTGGCAGGGAAAACAGGCCGGATCAAGGAGGATCCACATACCCTCATATAGGGATTGCCCGGCTTAACTCCAGTTACCCGGCTATGGCCTATCGCAGCAGCGACACCGACCAGTAGGCCAGCGCCGCGATGGCCGCAGCGGCCGGGATGGTGATGACCCAGGCATAGACGATCGAACTTGCCACGTTCCAGCGCACCGCCGAGACGCGCCGCGCCGCGCCGACGCCGACGATCGCGCCGGTGATGGTGTGGGTCGTCGACACGGGAACACCGAGCCAGGTCGCCATGAACAGCGTCGCGGCGCCGCCGGTTTCGGCGCAAAATCCCTGCATCGGCGTCAGCTTGGTGATCCGCAACCCCATGGTGCGGACGATCCGCCAGCCGCCCATCAGGGTGCCTAGCGCCATCGACGCCTGGCACGCTAGCACCACCCAGAACGGAACCGAAAAATGCTCGCCGAGATGTCCCTGCGAGTAGAGCAGCACCGCGATGATGCCCATGGTCTTCTGCGCGTCGTTGCCGCCATGTCCCAGCGAGTACAGCGACGCCGACGCGAACTGCAGGATACGGAACGCACGATCGACCGCGAAGGGCGTCGAGCGGACCGATGCCCAGGACACGATCGCGACCAGGACCAGAGCCAGCAGAAATCCAACCAGCGGCGACAGCACGATCGCCAGCAGCGTTTTCGACAATCCGCTCCAGACCGCGGCTGAAATTCCTGCCTTGGCCATTCCGCCGCCGACCAATCCGCCGATCAGCGCGTGCGAACTGCTGGACGGTATCCCCAATCCCCAGGTGATCAGGTTCCAGACGATCGCCCCCATCAGCGCGGCGAAGATCACCTGCGGATCGATCACGCTGGGCTCGATGATCCCGGTACCGATCGTTTGGGCGACGTTCAATCCGAACACCCCGAAGGCGACGAAATTGAAGAATGACGCCCATAGCACGGCGTATTGCGGCCGCAGCACGCGGGTCGAAACGATCGTCGCGATCGAGTTCGCGGCGTCGTGCAATCCATTGAGGAAATCGAACAGCAGCGCGACTGCGATTAATCCGACCAGAATCGGAAGACCAAGCGTGGCATCCACTGCGCGGCCCTGCCCTATACCTGTTCGATCACGATGCTGTTGATCTCGTTGGCAACGTCGTCGAATCGATCGGCGACTTTCTCAAGGTGGTCATAGATCTCCGCGCCGACGATAAAATCCATCGTGTTGGCATCGCGGTGCTTGAGGAAAAGCTCCTTCAGCCCGATGTCGTGGAGATCGTCGACCCGGCCTTCCAGCTTGGTCAGTTCTTCAGTGATCGCCGTCAGCATGGCGACATTGTTGCCGATCGATTGCATCAGCGGCAGCGCGCGGCCGACAAGATTTGCGCACTCGACCAGCAGGGTCCCGATTTCCCGCATCGACGGTTCGAAGCTGCGAACCTCGAACAACACCACCGCTTTGGCGGTCTGCTGCATCTGGTCGATGGCATCATCCATCGCGGTAATGAGATTTTTGATATCGACGCGGTCGAACGGGGTGATGAAGGTCCGGCGCACCGCGGTCAGCACCTCGCGGGTGATATTGTCGGCGTCATTTTCGAACTGATTGACGCGCTGACAATGCACTGCGGTTTCGTCGCCGCCGCGCAGCATGTCCTGCAACGCTAACGCGCCCTGCACGACCGTCTGGGAATGCCGGGCGAACAGCTCGAAAAACCGTTCCTCCCTGGGCAGAAAGGCACGAAACCAGCGCAGCATCTAACATGTCCATTGTTGCGGAAATGACCGGCCAAACCAGCCCGTCACATAAATGTCATAAACCCTTTTCTCGGGAAAGCGCATGGCGAGCGGCCGGAGGAACCCGGTCATCCACCGCTTTGTAGGGTTCGGAAATGCCCCGGAAATCGGTCCGCTTAAAGAGACCGTCGGAAATAATGTGCGATCTCGCCAATTACGCCCCGGCGGAACGTCAGCACGCAAACCACGAAGATCACGCCCTGGATCACCGTCACCCATTGTCCGAATCCGGCCAGATATTGTTGCATGGCGATGATTACGAAGGCCCCGACGACCGGACCAAAGATGGTACCGAGACCGCCAACCAGCGTCATCAGCACGATTTCGCCCGACATGCTCCAGTGTACATCGGTGAGCGACGCGTTCTGCGCGACAAACACCTTCAGCGCGCCGGCAAATCCCGCCAGCGTGCCGGACAAGATATAGGCGAGCAGCTTGTACTGGTCGGTTTTGTAACCGAGCGATATTGCCCGCTGTTCATTCTCGCGGATCGATTTCAGCACCTCACCGAACGGGGAGTTGATGGTGCGAAAAATCAGCAGAAAACCCAGCAGGAACCCGGCGAGAATGACGTAATAAAGGATCGTCGGGTTCGCGAGATTGAAAACGCCGAACAGGTATCCTTGCGGAATACCCTGGATGCCGTCTTCGCCGTGGGTGAACGGCGTCTGCAGATAGATGAAATACAATAGTTGCGACAGAGCGAGCGTGATCATCGCGAAATAGATGCCTTGCCGACGAATGGCGACGAGCCCAGTGATGACGCCAAGTCCGGCAGCGCCGGCGGTGCCGACCAGAATTGCAAGCTCGGGCGCGAGACCCCAGACCTTCAACGCATGCGCGGTGATGTAGCCCGCCGTCCCCAGAAACATCGCGTGGCCGAACGACAACAGTCCGCCATATCCGATCAGCAGGTTGAAGGCGCAGGCCAATAGCGCAAAGCACAACGCCTGCATCACGAAGAACGGGTAGACGCCGGTGAAGGGCACGATCAGCAATAGCGCCGTCATGATGCCGAACGCGATCATCTCGTCGCGGATGATGCGCGAGGTTACCGGTACCGTATCGTCGGTCATGGCCGTCATGTCAGCTCGCCCGTCCCGTCAATCCCGAAGGCTTCACAAGCAGCACCAGCACCATCAGGACAAATACCACGGTGTTGGAGGCTTCGGGATAAAAGTATTTGGTCAATCCCTCGATCACGCCAAGCGCAAAGCCGGTGATGATCGATCCCATGATGGAACCCATGCCGCCGATCACCACCACCGCGAACACGACGATGATCAGATCGGCGCCCATCAGCGGCCGCACCTGATTGATCGGCGCCGACAACACCCCGGCCAGCGCGGCAAGGCCGACGCCGAGTCCGTACGTCAGTGTGATCATCCGCGGCACGTTGATGCCGAAAGCGCGCACCAGCGTCGGGTTTTCAGTGGCGGCGCGCAAGTAAGCACCGAGCCGCGTCCGCTCGATCAAATACCAGGTGAGCAGGCACACCACGAGCGAGAACACCACCACCCAGCCACGATAGATCGGCAGATACATGAATCCCAAATTCATGCCGCCCTTGAGTTCATCGGGGATCGAATAAGGCAGACCGGATGAACCAAAGTAGTTCTGGAAGACGCCCTGGATGATCAGCGCCATTCCGAACGTGAGCAGCAAGCCATAGAGATGATCGAGGCCAGACAGCCATTGCAGCATCGTCCGCTCAAGGATCATGCCGAAAATTCCGACCGCGACGGGGGCCAGGATCAGTGCCGGCCAATAACCGATATTTGCCACGTTGAGCAGGAAGTACGCGCAGAATGCGCCCATCATGTAGAGCGCGCCGTGGGCGAAGTTGATGATGTTGAGCATCCCGAAGATTACGGCGAGCCCAAGACTGAGCAGCGCGTAGAACGAGCCGTTGATCAGTCCGACCAGGAGTTGGGCGTAAAGGGCCTGCATGAATCTTTCTCGCGCTCAACGTCTAAAAACAAAACGTTCGGCGGCACGATGCCGCCGAACGTCGGGGATTACTTCTTCAGCAAGGGACAGGTGCTCTTGTCCAGCGGCGTAAAGGCCTCGTCGGCGGGGATGGTAGCAAGGAGCTTGTAATAGTCCCAGGGTCCTTTGGACTCCGACGGCTTCTTGACTTCGAAAAGATAGGCCGGATGAATCGTGCGGCCGTTCGGCTGAATACTGCCTTTGCCGAATAGCGGATCATCGGTCGGCATTTCCTTCATCTTGGCGACAATCTTGGCGCCATCATGCGGATTGCCGCCAAGCGCTTCCAGCGCCTTGAAGTAATGCAGCAGGCCCGAATAGACGCCGGCATGTACCATGGTCGGCATGCTGTGATTCTTCATGCGCTCCTGGAAACGCTTGGAGAACGCCCGGCTCCCGTCGTTCATGTCCCAGTAGAAAGTCTCAGTGAAGTTCAACCCTTGCGCCGTGTTGAGGCCGAGCGAGTGGACGTCGCTGATGAACAACAGCAACGCCGCAAGTTTCTGGCCTCCCGCCATCAGACCGAATTCGGCGGCCTGCTTGATCGAAGTCGTGGTGTCGGCGCCGGCATTGGCCAGGCCGATGATTTTGGCTTTCGAGGCCTGCGCCTGCAGCAGGAAGGAGGAGAAATCCGACGTGCTAAGCGGATGCTTGACGCCGCCGAGCACCTTGCCGCCCATCGCCTTCACCGCCGCAGTGGTATCGCGCTCGAGTGCGGCACCAAAAGCGTAATCGGCCGTCAGGAAAAACCAGCTATCGCCGCCCGCCTTGGTCAATGCCGAGCCGGTGCCGTGCGCCAGCGTGTAGGTGTCGTAGGTCCAGTGGATGGTGTTCGGCGTGCACTGCGCGTTGGTCAAATCCGACGAGCCTGCGCCGGAATTGATGAAGACCCCGTTTTTCTCCTTCACGAGGTTGCTGACCGCTAACGCGACGCCGGAGTTCGGAACGTCAACGATGACATCGACTTTGTCGACATCGAACCACTGCCGCGCAATATTCACGCCGACATCGGGCTTATTCTGGTGATCGCCGGAAACAATGTCGATCTTCCAGCCCTTGGCCGTCAGACCGGAATCCTCGACCGCCATCTGCGCCGCCAGCGTCGAGCCGGGACCACCGAGATCGGCGTAAAGACCGGACTGATCGCTCAGCGCCCCGATTTTCACCGTCTTGTCCTGCGCAAAAGCAAGATTGCCGGCAGCGAGGGCCAGCGCTGTTCCAAGTAACAGCGCCGAAATTTTATTCTTCATAGTAGTCTCCTCTTTTCTTTCGATTTTCTTCTGGTTGTTCTCAGACGCCGAGATAGGTGTGAAGCTTGTCCATATTGGCCTGCAGCTCCGCGCTCGCGAAACCGTCGATGATCTTGCCATGCTCGACGATGAAAAAGCGGTCGGCTACGGTCGCTGCGAAACGGAAATTCTGTTCCACCAGAAGGATGGTAAAGCCTTCCGACTTAAGCCGCGCGATGGTGTGGCCGATCTGCTGAATGATGACCGGCGCAAGGCCTTCGGTCGGCTCGTCCAGCATCAGAAAACGCGCGCCGGTACGCAGGATTCTGGCGATCGCCAGCATCTGCTGTTCACCGCCTGACAATTTGGTGCCCTGGCTGTTAAGCCGTTCCTTGAGGTTGGGAAACAGGTCGAATATTTGATCCAGCGACAACCCGCCAGCGCGCACCACCGGCGGCAGCAGCAGATTTTCGCGGACGTCGAGACTGGCGAAAATCCCGCGCTCTTCGGGGCAAAAAGCGATGCCCATGCGCGCGATCTTGTCCGACGACGTCCGGCATATCTCCTGACCATCGAAACGGATCGAGCCGGTGCGCTTGCCGATAATGCCCATGACCGATTTCAGCGTCGTCGTCTTGCCGGCGCCATTGCGCCCGAGCAACGTGACGACTTCACCGGCGTTCACGTTGAAATCGATGCCGTGAAGGATGTGGGACTCGCCGTACCAGGCTTCGAGATTCTGAACCGACAGCACCGGCTTGCCTGCGCCGGATTTCGTCGCGGTTGCTTCGGCCATTTTCAAATCAGCCATGACCTGCCCCCAGATAGGCTTCCTTGACGCGCTCATCCTTGGACAGGTCGGCATAATTGCCTTCCGCAAGCACGTGACCACGCGTCAGCACGGTGATGATGTCGGAAAGGTTGGCGACGACGCTCAGATTATGTTCGACCATCAGGATGGTGTATTTCGCGGAGATGCGCTTGATCAATGCCGCGATCTTGTCGATGTCTTCATGTCCCATGCCGGCCATCGGCTCGTCGAGCAGCATCATTTCCGGATCGAGCGCCAGCGTCGTCGCAATTTCGAGCGCGCGTTTGCGCCCATAGGGCATCTCGACCGCCGGCGTGGTTGCAAACTCGCTCAGGCCCACATCGTCGAGCAATTCATGGGCGCGGCCGTTGAAGCGGTCGAGCACTGTTTTGGAACGCCAGAAATCGAAGGAGTGACCGTGCTGGCGCTGCAACGCGACCCTCACATTCTCCAGCGCGGTCAGATGTGGGAACACCGCCGAGATCTGGAACGAGCGGACCAGGCCGAGGCGCGCCACATCGGCCGGCGCCAGCGCGGTAATATCCTGTCCCTTATACAGGATTTGGCCGGCTGAAGGCTTCAGGAACTTGGTCAGAAGATTAAAGCACGTCGTTTTCCCGGCCCCGTTCGGCCCGATCAACGCATGAATGCTGCCGCGGCGAACCCGCAGACCAACATCACGAACGGCAAAGAACCCCGCGAATTCCTTGGTCAATCCGTGGGTTTCGAGAATGAACTCATCGGCCAATCAAATTTCCCCCGTCAGCTATCGCCGCGAATCCCCTCGCGCGTAGCCAATTTTTTCCTAACTGGCAGGTCTCTAAGACGCCTTGGAAAATCCGTCCCGGACCGCCGCCTCCGGCCGGAATATGCCGTCAACGGCGGGCGTTACGCAAGGTGGAATGCTGGGCAAAGGCACGCGCGAGCACTGGTTCGAATTCGCCATTAGTCGAATTGCTCGACTGCGCAATTGAGCGGTTTGGCGGCGGTTGGCAATCGTCACCCAGACGGCCATCACCGGAGCGCCGTCCACGCGCACCTTCCAATTGCGATCGGACCAGATACACTTTGCACGCTTGGGGAAGCATTCCAGACATTGGAATTCATAGTGGGGGCAACCATGATTTACGCGAGAACCATATTATTTCTAACCATCGCTCTAGGCTGCGTCGGATGCACCGGATACATCGTCGCACCAGTCAGTCTCGATAAGCCGGAGGGCGCCGCCGGACGCGAAGACGGAGCCGTGGTGGCTTACTACCTTCCGAAAGCGACTTGGAAATTTACCGCTTCCTACGACGGAAGCACTGGACTGATAACGCTTACGCCGGATACAAAGCAGACGGTGACGGCAGACACTGACACTCCGATGCGGATACTGTCTTACGGGCACTCTCAGTTGTCAGACGACGACTTCGACATTTTCTTCGATGGAATGACGATCAAGAGCGTCGCTTCGAAAAGTAGCGACCAGACTGTAAAAATCGTCGAAGCGGCAAATGCCCTGATTACTCAAGCCGGCAGTACGGCAAAGGCAGCCGCCCTGAAAGCGGAACTCGTCGCTCCCGGCACGGGCATGCCAAGCCAACTCTCTGACGCAGGCTGCACGACAAATCTGAAATCGGAACTCTTGGTTGAGCTTTCGCGCAAGTCCGATCCGACGAAACTCGTACAGAATGACTTGCTGTGGTCCGAGCATTGCGCCCTTACTTTAACCGCAACCCGGGAATTGCTTAGCGAGTCCGTCCCCTTTCATGGGCGCGCTGGCATCATCCCAAAATCTGGCTACGCCAGGAGACCCCTGTGAACGCGCAATCTGTTTTCGACCATCGGGAATGGTCAGAATTAACGTGACGGTGTCTTTACAATCCAACCACGTGCAGGGCCAAGACAAGCCCGTGAAGCTCTATACGGTACTTGTTCCAAAATTGGCGGTCGGAAATGCACCATTGTCCTTCACGCAGACGTTTGGCCCGGTAGCGGTACCAATTGCGACAAACAGGCTTGCCTTCGTCGAATTCAGTCGGCGTGTCTTCGTAGAAAATCACACAACGATTGCGTTCACCGATGGCGTGTTAACCGAATTCCATTCAACCGATCCAAGCATTATTGCCGGAGCAGTTACACTGTCGTCGGATTTGTTGAAGAGCGTCGCGCTGACCGTTCCTCTGGTCAGGTAAAAGTGTATCGAGATTCCCGGGGGGCTTTCGGTTTGCAAACCGGAGGGTCCCTGTAGTCCATAATGCGGCAATCCGAGGGGCGTGCCGGGCGTCTTGGGCGGCCCGGTCGAGCCGCTTGGAAAGCAGCCATTAAGGGTATTTCGGTGCAATCTTACTTTTTCATCAAAAATTTGCGCTTAAGGTCAATGGTTGGGCATTTGCATAAGATCGGATTGCGGCCTTGGAATTCCACAGCGCCAACCCCACGATCGTCAAATCGATCAAGCAGCGGGATCTGTTGAATACCTGGCTGCGGCTTTATGCCCGCGAGCAGCAATTGCCGGGTGTCGGGGAATACCGGCCCTCGCGGCTCGCCGATGAACTTCCGGACATGATGTCCTATACCGTAGAGGCCACACAGCCTCCGCGTTTCATGATCCAGAGCGACGGCACGCGCGTGTCGAGCGCCTACGGCTACACCGGCAAAGGCCGCTATCTCGACGAATATCTCGGGGCCAGACTCGTGCCCATCGTGATGCCTGTCTACTACGAATGCGTGAAGCGTGCGCTTCCGGTCTTCACCATCTCCAACATCGATGACATCTATGGGCGAATCGTCGCATATGAGCGCCTGCTGCTACCCTTTTCGGATGGCGGCGATGTCACTCATGTGATTGCCTCGCTGAAGACCATCTGTGAAGATGGCGGTTTTGAAATCAGGAATCTGATGCGGGGAAATGACACCTTGCCGACGCCGAAGCTTCGCACCGTCATCGATCGCAACCTTTTTCACCGCATACCCGGCCGCATCCCGGCCGGCGACGTGATCGAATTCAGTTAAGCAAATGGGATTCGAGAGCGCCAATCCTTCGGTGGTCCGATCGGTAAAACAGCGCGATCTGCTCAACGCGTGGCTGCGCGCACGTCGCAAACCCCGCACCCTGCCCGTCCTCCACGACTACCGGCCTGATCGCATCGCGGACGAATTGGCGGACATGATGGGATTTGATGTCGTCGGCGAAGGCGACAGCGCGCGATTTCTGATCACCCAGGAAGGCTCGAGACTGGCCGCGACCTACGGCAGCGAACACATCGAGCCCGACAGGAGGACCAACCGTTATCTTGACGATGCGATCGGGCCGGCACGCTATGCGCTGGTGGTCCCCTCCTACCGCATCTGCCTGGCGCGAAAGCGGCCCATTTATTCGATTTCGATGGTGCAGGATGCGGACGGCAAGGACGTCTCCTATGAGCGGCTGCTGTTGCCATTCGGAAGCGCCGATCATGTCGAGCAGATCGTCGGCTCCTACAAGGCCATCAGCATCGAGGGCAGTTTCAAGATCAGCAACCTGATGGGCCTCACGCCCAAAACGGCGCCCGTCAGCGTCGTCAAAGCCGTCATCGACCTCGACTTCGTCCGCGGTCCTGCGGGCCACCGCGCATCGGATGATGTCATCGAGCTGAGTTAGACTTTCCGCGCCGCGCCCCGCCTGACGGCGCCACTTCCTTCGCATAGATCTCCGGCTTGAACCCGACCAGCAATTTACCACCGAGATCGAGCACCGGCCGCTTGATCATGGAGGGTAGCGCCAACATCAGCGCAATGGCCTTGCGCTCATTCAGGCCTTCCTTGTCGGCGTCGGGCAATTTGCGGAACGTGGTGCCGGCGCGATTAAGCAGGGTTTCCCAGCCGAGTTCGTCGGACCACAGCTTGAGCTTGTCTTTCGCAATGCCCTCGGTCTTGTAGTCATGGAAGTCGTAAGCGACGTCATGGCTGTCGAGCCAGGCGCGCGCCTTCTTCATGGTGTCGCAGTTCTTGATGCCGTAGATGGTGGTTGTCATTTCGATTCATTCCAGAATGGCGCTGTTCGGCCGCGCATTGTAGAGTACCGCGGGCTTGCTTGCATCCGGGGCTACGATGGAATTCACAGCGCTATTTCTGGCCGCGGCCGTTGTGATGCTCGTTGCCTGGCGGGGCTCGCGATCGCTCGCGCTCACCCTGTTCGCCGCCTTGCTCCTCGCCTCCGTCGCGACCTATCTGCACCATGCGACCGATACGCTGAAGCTGTCGTTCTGAGGCACATCCATGACCCGCGCCGTCGCCGTAACCCTCAACGCGCTCAGCCTTTACGCCGTGGCGCTGGTGCTGGCCGCAGCGTTTGCGGCGCAACTGTTGCTGCATGAACTGCCCTGCCCGCTGTGCCTGCTTCAGCGCATCCAGTTCGCGGTGCTGGCGATCGGTCCCATCCTGAACGTTCGCTGGGGTCCGCGTCCCAGTCACTACGCCTTGTCGCTGTTGGCCGCCGTCGTCGGCATGGCTTTTTCGACGCGCCAGGTCTTTCTGCACATCATGCCCGGAGACGCAGGCTTCGGCACCGCGCTGTTCGGCTATCATTATTACACGTGGGCACTGATCGGCTTCGCCGCGGCCATTGTCCTGCTCGCGATCGTCCTGTTGTTCGACCGTCAGTTCGAAGGGGACGGAGCAACACAGCCAGTTGCGCCAGGCGCGTTCGCGATGACGGCGGTGTGGCTGGTGATCGGCCTGACCGCGCTGAACGTGGTTTCGACGCTGCTGGAATGCGGCTTTGGCGCCTGCGCGGAGGATCCGGTTGTTTATGGATTACTCAAACGCGGAATATAGCGGCCACCGCGCGAGATGAGTGTGACCGCGCATGCTGTGAATGAGCACAAACTCGCTTACAGTCCAGGAGATCGGTTCGATCGGTTGTTCTTCCACGCTGCGCATGTCGTACAGAAGAGTGACGTGTGGGGTGAAATCCGTATTTACCCATCGCCTCATGCCCTTTCTCATCATCGCTGCGCCAAGCATTCGCCGAAACGACCCCAGCGGGCTCAATCCGTTGTCTCCAAGCAAGACGAACGGATGATTGCCGGGCTGGCCCCGAAAGCTCGAGGTGCGGTCGAACGAAACCTCGAACGGCGGCATCCTTACCTCCGCTGCGGCTTCGAATGCCATCCGAACGATGCGCTCAGGCGGGCCGTTGCCGCCGCCGAGAAAGAATAGCGTGACGTGCAGACGGTCGGGCCTGATGAGTTCGCCTTCGAATTTGTGGGCGCGTTTGAGGACGCCCGCTAGCCGATAGATGCACGCCGCCGCATCGGCGTCCGGGACGGCTGCGAAAAACAGCCGATCCGGCATGAAATCGTTTCCGACAATGCTGCTCACGATACGCGTACTCAAGAAACTTGATTTTAGAACAAATCATGAACATTCAGGCCTGTAAAGAGGGAATTCGCAACCGCTCGCTCAGCCGGGCAACGTACTCGACGAACTGACATCCCAGAGGTTTGGCTGCCGCCATTGGCGCCTTCCTAATTTTTGGGATATACATTTGTATTATTGTATATCTATTGGAGAACAAGCATGCAGGTCGCAAAATGGGGCAACAGTCTCGCCATCCGCCTTCCTGCCGCCGTGGTCGCGGCGTTGGGACTCAAGGAAGGCGACGAGATTGAAATCCACGTCGCCGACGAACGGGAACTCGCCGTCGCGCGCAAACCCGGCCGCGCGGAATTGTTGAACAAGCTTCGTAACTTCCGAGGACGTCTTCCTCCCGATTTCAAGTTTGACCGCGACGAGGCCAATGCCCGGTAGTTTCTTCGACACCAACGTTCTCATCTGCATCGCATCCAGCGACCCACTGAAAGCCGACAAGGCGGAAGCGATTATCGGTAGCGGCGGTGGGATCAATGTGCAGGTTCTCAATGAGCTAGCAAATGTCGCCCGCCGAAAGATGCGGATGTCGTGGCACGATACCCATGCCTTTCTGTCTCTGTTGCGCGGCCTGTTGACCGTCCATTCCGTCGCTGTCGAAACACACGAGACGGGATTAGCGCTGGCCGAGCGCTACAATCTCTCGATCTACGACGCCATGATCGCCGCCTCGGCGCTTCACGCCGATTGCGACACACTTTGGTCGGAAGATATGCGGCACGGTATGATGGTCGACGGCCGTCTGCGCATCGTCAACCCGTTTCGCGCGACGCGCTGACGCCATCGATCGATGTCACTGCGCTCGGGCCGAAGCCGGATAAGCGGCAATCCGCAGCTTACGGCCGCTTTGGAATCTCAAGCCCGCGTTGCACCGCAGGCCGCGCAAGACCGCGCTCGAGCCAGGCCGGGATGTGCATAAAACTATCGAACGCTACGATTTCGCGCGCGCCGTAGAAGCCGATGAGGTTGCGTACCCAGCCGAGCAGAGCAATGTCGGCAATCGTGTACTCGTCGCCCATCATCCACTGCCGCCCGTCGAGTTGCCGCTCTAGCACGCCAAGCAGGCGCTTGGATTCGGCGACGTAGCGCTCCTGCGGACGCTTGTCGGCGATCTCTCGGCCGGCAAATTTATAGAAGTACCCGACCTGCCCGAACATCGGTCCGACCGCCGACATCTGGAAATGCACCCATTGGACGGTTTCGTATCGGCGCGCGGCGTCGGTCGGCAGAAGCTTTCCGGTTTTCTCGGCGAGATATTGCAGGATCGCACCGGATTCGAACAGACCCATCGGCGCGCCGTCCGGCCCATTCGGATCGATGATGGCCGGGATCTTGCCGTTCGGATTGAGCGACAAATATTCCGGCGTGAACGTTTCATTCTTGCCGATGTCGATCGCGTGCGGCTCATACGGCAGTCCGATCTCTTCCAGCATGATCGAAACCTTGACGCCGTTCGGCGTCGGCAGCGAATACAGTTGGAGGCGATCTGGATGTTTTGGCGGCCAGCGTTTGGTGATCGGAAACGCAGAGAGATCTGACATCTTAATTCATTCTTCGCTTGGTTCTCGTTGCGTAGCTAATGTATGGCCCGGTGCATCACATTCGCTTCCGCAATACCGTTGCATATGGACGACCGTGGTTTTTCATACCCTGCCGAAGGCAGGCGATGTCTAGCCGGGCATACCGTCGTCGAGACTCACAATCACGGCGGCGTTGGCAATGATGATGGCATCACCACCGCTCTCCGCAGGAATCTCAAGCCCGCCTTTGACCGCGGTGACCGTCACCGTTCCGTAGGGAAGCTCGGTCGCGACCGCAGCGGTGTCAACCGCGCCAGGGTCCGGCACGCCGATCGTGACATCGACGAACATGTCTTTCGCGGTCTTGCCGACCATCCGGAAGAACCCGACGCTGGAGTGACGGATGGCGTCCGAGACCGCGCGCCTCGCCGCCTTGGTGGCATCGCGTCCGTGAATATCAACGCCCATGCCCATTTCGGTAATACAGCGCACACGTGCCATTGGGTTCCTGTTGTCGTTTGAGTGAGAAAAAGCACCTCATCTTCCGTGATTTTCGTCGCGACGGTCAAGGCTGGCGCTATTCCCACTCGATTGTAGCGCTCCGGCTCTCCGCGGGCGGTCAGTGCGCGGCGCCGTCGCCCGCGGGCTCGACGTCCGGCGCTAGCGCCAGCTCTGCGTCGGCGACGACATAGCGGGCATAGCGGTAGTCGCGGATGAAGCTGATGCGGCCGTCGCGCCATTCGAGCCACATCATGTAGGCGGGCTTTGGATCGGCACGGTCTGCGAAGACCGCGATCACTTCCCGTCCCTCGAGCCAGGCTGGGGCGAGCCACACGCCATCGAACTTGGCGTAGATGGTGAAGAACCTACCGACTTCCGCAGAGCCTGCGCGAAGCGGGTACGTGGACTGATGGAGTTTGACGTCGTCGGCCAGTAGCGCCCGCAGGCCGTCCCAGTCCCGCTGGTTGAACATCGCGGCATAGCGCGCCACCGCAGCGGACGCCGGCCGCACGTCCGGAAGCGAGCGGGCTTGCGCGTTGATCTCCCGAAGGCGCGCGCGACCCCGTGCCAGATGGGCTTTCACAGCGTCGACCGTGAGGTCGAGGAGAGCAGCGATCTCCATCAGCGACTCGTCGAGCACGTCCTTCAGGATGACGACGCTCCGCTGCAGGGTCGGAAGCTCCGCAAAGCGCGACACCGCGGTCTTGACCGCTTCCTGGCGCATCAGCATCTCCACGGGGTCGGGGCTTGTCGGATCGGCGACATCAGAAGCGGCGTCGATCGGTTCGGCCATGCGTACCGCCCGGCCGCGCAGCAGGTCGAGGGCGCGGTTATGGGCGATCCGGAACAGCCAGGGGCGAAGCGGCGGCATCTCCTCCAACTCCTGCAACGCCACGAAAGCCCGCGCGAGCGTGTCCTGCACGACGTCCTCGCCGTCGATGACCGATCCCATGAGACGCGCGCAATAGCGGTGCAGTTCGGGCCGCAACTCGCCGGCCAGGGCGAGGAGTTCCGCCCGGCGGTCGCGGTCCAGCGGCTTCGATCCCGCGCTCAATCCGCGAACCCCTCGATCATCATGACACCCTTGTCGCCCGACAGCCCGAAGGCAAAGCCCTCGGCATGCGTCGGGTCGTCCAGCACGGCCACCACGTTCTCGCCGAAGACCCTCGGCGGCATCGGCGCCCCGAAGCGGGCCACGAACGCCTTCGGCTCGATGTCCATGGCCCGTGCATAAGCGCCGGCGGCCGTATCACCGATCCCGGTGCCCAGAATCATCTGCCGCGGGATGATCGTCTGGAAGCAGATGCCGAGCTCCCTTTGCTCGGAAACGCGATTGGCGTACTTGGCCATGAACCAGAGCATGCGTTTGGCGCCCCCATAGCCGCCCGACATCGGCGATCCGTTCACGGCCGCGCCGCTCGACACCACCAGCACACGGCTCCCGGACTTGAGCGGCAGGTTCAGCGCGGCCTGCAGCCAGTGCAGCCCCGCTTTGACGTCGTGCTCCCAGGGCGCGGTGAAATCCGCCCAGTTCATCTGGTCCAATCGCCCCATCCGCGGCTTCGCGCCGGCGTTCAGCGCCAGGATGTCCGGCCGGACCTCGCCAAGGATGCGATGGGCGGCGGCCTCGTCCGTCACGTCGGCGGAGATCGTCGCGACCCCCAGCCGGGCATGGACGGACTCGAGCGCAGCCGCGTCGCGGGCGACGACCGTCACCTTGGCGCCGTGCGCGACCAGGGCCTCGACCAGTCCCAGGCCAAGGCCACGGCTTCCACCGGTGACGACGACATTCTTATCTTTGAGGCTCATCAGTTCTGCTCCGGTGTTCAGGTGTAGCTAGGACGATCGAGGCTGGAAAAAGGAGTCAATCAACGCCGCCGCGTACTTCATGACTTGACGGGCATTGCTTGTACGAGCGCTGCAAACTGGCGCTCGAGCGCCTTGGCCGCGCCGCTGCGCCAGCTTTCCGCCATGGACACTGACATGGCATCGGGAAAGATGTCCTCCTCCCCTTTCTCCACGCCATCGAAGATGGCTCGTGCGACCGACTCCGGAGAGGCCTTCGGTATGTCGAGTCCTCGGGACATGTCCGTGTCCACGGGGCCGGTCAAGACGGCATGTACTCTCACGCCGCGTCCGGCCAAAATAGCGCGCAGCGACTGTGACAGAGAGAACGCGGCCGCCTTTGAGATCGAATAGGCCGGAATCAGCGGCAACGCGGCAAAGGCCGTCACCGAGAGAACGTTGATGATGGCTCCCCGAGAACGAGTCAGCAACGGCAGGAAAGCCTGGGTCACATCATTCGTGCCAAAGAGATTGACGGCGAGGAGCCGTTCGAGCGCGGCACGATCGCTCAAGTCATCGTAAAGCGCCAAGCCTGCGTTATTGACGAGGATATCGAGAGATTCGACTCTCTCTACAGCTGCCTCAATCTGCGCAGCGTTGGTCACATCCAGGCTCAGGGGCGTGACGCGGCCATCCAAGTGGGCCAAGGGCTGGCGCGTACCGGCGTACACCCGCTTCGCGCCTCTCCTCAGGGCTTCCTCGACCAGCGCCTGTCCGATACCGCGATTTCCGCCGGTGACGACGACATTCTTATCTATGAGGCTCATCAGTTCTGCTCCAGTGTCTATCTGCAGCAAAGACGATCGAGGCACCGAAAAGGAGTCAATCAACGGCGCAGAGGGCCCGCGATCCTCCAGCCGCGCACGGCGGCGCTGCTCGTCACCCCCTGAGAGTGTTCAAGAGCAAGGAAGGCTCAGCACCGCTCGATCTGGCGAACGCCGGATCAGGGCCGGCGGGCGCCGCTTCGTCGGCTGGAGATCAGCTTTAGCCAAGGCGTCGAATGGAAAGCGCTCATCAGCAAGTACATCGGGACCATTCCGCTCAGCGGTGACGCATCTTGCGCGGCAGAGCAGAGCATATCCCGCGGGCCGCCACCAAGAACACCCGTAAGTAGCGCCATGATTGCGAAGGTAGGCGCGGCCGCGAGGCATAGCCAGTCGGCGGCGCCGAGGGCGGCCGCGTGGCCGTTTCCGGCGGAACCGCCCGCAGTTTCACGCTGGGTCGCAATCATCGTGGCGGATCCGCGACTGTCCTCGAGCATCTTCTTCGTGCCGGTCGAGCGGGAAGACATCAAAATGTCAGCGCTTGTCGTATTCATCGTGGCGGCGCCACCAGACGCCCGTCTCGTTGCGCCCCTTGGGGGCGCGGTCGAGCCACTGGTACATGCCCCAGAGGCCGTCCAGTCCGCGCGCATAGGTGGAATAGGTGTGGTAGACGACGCCGTCATCGAGCACGAACGCGCTCATGCCCGGCCTGTCGCGCGTGTACGTGGCCACGTCGGTTCCGCTCATGGCCGCGAAGATGGTGGCTCCCTCGGGTGTCGAGCGCGAGGGTATCTCGGCGGCAGGCCGCTCGCCGCCGCGTGAGGAACCCGCCTCGCGCCGGTAGTTGTATTCGATGACCCCCTCGCGCTGTTGCTCTTCGGTGAACCCGACGCTGAAGTCGAAGTTGAAGTCGCTGCCGAACGACGATGCCCAGGGAAATGTCCACCCCATCCGCTGCTTGTACGCCTGCAGCTTCGCGAGCGGCGCCCGCGACACCGCCGAAAGCGTGACGTCGTGGTTCGCCAGGTGGACGACGAAGCCGTCGAACCCGTCCGCGATCATCGAACAGGAGGGACAGCCCGCCGTGTAGTCGGGCCCGAACATGAAGTGGTAGACGAGAAGCTGCGAGCGCCCTCGGAAGAGGTCCGCCAGCGAGGCGCTCCCCTCCTCGGTCCCAAATCGATACTCCTTGTCGACCGGGACCCACGGCAGCGCCTGACGTCGCCGCGCGAGCTCATCGCTGCGCCGCGTAAGCTCCTTCTCCGCCTCGAGCAGCTCGAGCCGTGCTGCCAGCCATTCTTCACGTGTCCCGGTCATGAGTTTCGTCATCGCCCTTCACTCCTTTCATCGGATATCCTTCTTCGTTCGTTCCGTTCCCGATACGACTTGCTGGTTGGTGGTCGTGAGATAGGTTAGGACCGGGGACCGAACGGTGGGAGTGACAAGTGTGTCGGGATTCGCATGGACTCGCTGATCACGGCTGCGGCGCATGCACTCGCGGCAGGAGATCCGCTCGGTGCACTGAAACGGGTCGCCCTGCGTGACGATGCGCCTGCCCTCGCGCTTCGAGGCATCGCGATGGCGCAGCTCGGCGATCTCGTTCGAGCGAAGACTCTCTTGCGACGCGCGGCGCGCGCCTTCGGTCCGAAAGAGGCCGTGGCCCGCGCGAGGTGTGTCGTCGCCGAGGCCGAGATCGCACTCGTCTCGCGCGACCTGGGCTGGCCTGCGAAGGCGCTCCACGCAGCGCGGGCGACGCTCGAAGCGCATGGCGACCGCGTAAATGCCGCGCATGCGCGCAATCTCGAAATCCGGCGCCTGCTCCTGATCGGCCGCCTCGACGAGGCCGAGCAGGCACTCGCCGAGCTCGACCCCGCGCCCTTTCGGCCCGCGTTGAGGGTCGCCCACGAACTGGTCGTTGCGGGGATCGCGATACGACGCCTTCGGACGAAGACGGCGCACGCGGCGCTCGCTCGGGCCCGGCGCGCCGCGCGCGACGCGGATATCCCTGCGCTGACGGCGGAGGTCGAAAGCGCATCCCTCGTGCTGAACACGCCCGCGGCGCGCCTGATTGCGCGGGGCAACGAGCGACTCCTCCTGCTCGAGGATGTTGAAGCGCTACTGGCGTCGAAAGCGCTCGTCGTGGACGCGTGCCGCCATGTCGTGCGTGACGCCCGCACGGTGGTCTCGCTCGCAAGGCGTCCGGTATTGTTTGCGCTCGCACGCGCGCTGGGTGAGGCGTGGCCCAAAGATGTGCCGAGGGGTATGCTCGTCACGCTGGCATTCCG
>JAQGKC010000458.1 GCA_028290305.1 Bradyrhizobium sp. | reverse complement strand
GGCATGATGCGCGCAGTCGCTCCCGGCCAGTGCGGGACCGCAGCTGGGTCGACGTTCAGATGCTCCGCCACCATTTCCGCAGGAGAATGTTTAAGCCAATCTGACAAGGATATCTCCTGAAAAGTCGATGTCCGGAACACGGTGAAAAATTGCAAGTCGGTGTCGCCGACGTTTTGTACATAGTGCCCGTAGTTGCGAGGGACGTAGCCAATATCGCCGGGGTTGAAATCCATCGTGAGCACGTGCGGACCGGTATTGAACACGCCCATACGGGCCTTGCCTCTGATGTAGTATTGCCACTCATCGGCATTGGGATGCCAATGCATGCTCCGCATCGCGCCGGGTGGAAGCGTCTGGACCGCTGCGGCAATGGTGGTGGAAACTTTGAAAGTGCTGCTGTCGGCAACCTGCAGTATGCCGCTCTTCGTCCCGTTCAGATTGGGTGACGTTGCCAGCGAGAAGGTGAACGGTTGGGGCGGCGTCTGCGCGTTTCCGGTCATCGCCGCGCGAACAGCGGGCAGGTCTCCCGGCACTTTGCCTTGAAAGATCCAGCGGTTGTTCAGCGGTGTCTTTGCAAACGTCTCGGCCGAAACGCCAAAGTTTTCAGCAAGCACTGAAGGAGGCGTATGAGCAAACCAATCCGTGACCAACAGAGTGTTGAATTCGCTCGCCGCGCCATCATCGAAGCAGATCACAAATTCGCAACCATCCGGTCCAAGACCCTGCAGGGAATGCGGGTAACCGGCGGGAAAATACCAGATATCGCCCTCCTTGACGTCGGCGACATAGGGGCGGCCTGTCGGATCGATCACGGTAACCCGGCAATTGCCGTAAGTCATGTACGCCCACTCGGCCGCCTGATGCCAATGCAATTCGCGGATGCCGCCGGCCGTCAACCGCATATTGACGCCGGAGATGGTTGTGGAAATTGCGAAGTCCGCCTGGGTTACTTGCCGCGCCCAGCCGCCGTTCTGAATGCGGCGTTGCACGGTGTTGAAGGAAGACCAGATCTGCGGCATGCCGCCAATGTCGGTTGGCGGTGGCGAGAATGCCGACTGCAGCTGATCCCTGATCGCGGGATCCTGCGGCCCCGGATCAGTGACGCTCGCCGGATTTTTGGCGTTGATCGCGCCTTCCGGCGGCTCGTCCGGATTGCCAAAAGACGCAGCTTTCGCCGCGGACACTGTCATTGCGGCGCCGACAGCTGATGCCGCCAACACATCTCGTCTCGAAATCATCGTTGCACTCCTTAGGTTGAACGGGCACGTCACAGCCTGACCCATCGGTACCGGGCCACTTTGCCCGAAGCTAAGGAGCCTCGTCCCAATTCGCATCCCTAAACGGCGACGGGTTTTTCCGGAATGCACTATAGCGTGCCGCGCCAGGCGCGAGGAGCCTTGTCGACCTGTGCAATCCGAAAAAACCGAGGTCGTTCTCGAAAGACGCACTTGAAGGCGCGCACTTACTTCGAGCCCATGATCCCGTCCGCAAAGGTACCTTCAATGTCCGATCGAAAAGCCATTCGCCCCTATCTTCACCCGGCCGGCGGATGGGGTGCACTCAAAGCCGTGAGCGAGCACTTGCTCGAGCAGGGTGTTGCGGTCAAGGGCACGGTGACGCTTGGCTGTATGAACCAGCCCGAAGGGTTCGACTGTCCCGGCTGCGCGTGGCCCGATCCGAAGCACACCTCGTCGTTCGAGTTCTGCGAAAACGGCGCCAAGGCCGTGGCGTGGGAGGCGACGGCCAAGCGCTGCACGCCGGAGTTTTTCGCGGCACACAGTGTCAGTGAATTGTCGGGCTGGGGCGACTACGAACTGGAGATGGTCGGGCGCCTGACCCATCCGATGGCTTACGATGCCGTCTCGGATCATTATCTACCGGTGAGCTGGGACGAGGCCTTCGCAACCATCGGCCGTCATCTCAATGCGTTGCCCGATCCGAATATGGCGGAATTTTACACCTCCGGTCGGACCTCGAACGAAGCGGCATTCCTCTATCAGCTCTTTGTTCGGGAATATGGCACCAATAATTTTCCCGATTGCTCCAATATGTGCCACGAGGCGACCAGCGTTGGTCTGCCGCAGTCGATCGGCGTCGGCAAAGGGACAGTTCTGCTGGAGGACTTTGACAAGACAGACTGTATCTTCATCTTCGGACAGAACCCCGGCACCAACAGCCCGCGCATGATGACCAATTTGCGCGAGGCCTCGCGACGCGGGGCGGCGATCATCTCGTTCAATCCGTTCCGGGAGCGGGCGCTTGAGCGCTTTCAGCATCCGCAGAGTCCAATCGAGATGGCGACGTTCACGTCGACGCCAATCAGCTCGAGGCTTTATCAGGTGCGAGTCGGCGGCGACGCTGCTGCCCTCAAGGGGATCATGAAGGTCCTGGTAGAAACGGATGAGACGGCGCGTGCGAATGGTCAGCCGGAGATCCTGGATTGGGAATTCATCCATGGCCACACTCTCGGCATCGAAGCGCTCGCGAACGATCTGAAAGCGACGCGATGGACTGACATCGAGCGCCAGTCGGGGCTTGCGCGCAAAGACATCGAATATGCCGCAGAGGTCTACATGAAGGCCAAGCGCGCGATCATCGTCTACGGCATGGGCATCACACAACACCGCCGCGGCGCGCAAAATGTGCAACAGCTGGCCAACCTTGCCTTGTTGCGCGGCCACATCGGCCGCGAGGGCGCGGGCCTCTGTCCGGTCCGCGGCCACTCGAACGTGCAGGGAGACCGCACGGTGGGGATCACCGAAATTCCCTCTGAGGAGTTTCTCGAACGGCTGGAACGCCGGTTCGGCTTCAGGGCTCCGCGTGCCCACGGCCACAACGTCGTGACCGCGCTTGAAGCGATGATCAGAGGTGAGGTGAAGGTGTTCATCGCGATCGGGGGCAATTTTGCGGCGGCAATTCCCGACTGGCAGACGACGCAAGCCGCGCTGAAAAATCTGGAACTCACCGTCCATGTCTCCACGAAATTGAACCGTAGCCACCTGATCCACGGACGTGATGCGTTGATCCTGCCCTGCCTCGGACGGACAGAGATCGATATCCAGGCGTCCGTCCCGCAATCGATTACGGTCGAGGATTCCATGTCGATGGTTCATGCCTCGGCCGGCCGTAACAGGCCGGCGTCGGAACATCTCCTCAGCGAGCCGGCGATTGTCGCAGGGATGGCACGTGCGACCCTTGGCGATAGCACCGTCGTCGACTGGGACAGCTTCGTTGCGAGTTACGATCGGATTCGCGATGCGATCGAGGACGTGTTTCCGATCTTCCAGGGCTACAACGCCCGTATCCGTGTTCCTGGCGGGTTCCACCTTGTGTCGACCGCCCGAGAGCGCATCTGGGCGACGCCGTCGGGCAAGGCAAATTTCCTCGTCTTCAACGGGCTGGGCGAGGATCTCGGCGCCGAAGACCCAGACGCGCTTTGGCTCAGCACCATACGGAGTCACGACCAGTACAATACCACGCTCTACTCGATGTCCGACCGATATCGTGGTGTGTACGGCCAGCGCGATATCGTGTTCCTGAACAAATCCGAGATTGACAAACGGGGCCTTGTGGACGGCGACCGCGTTGACCTTGTTACGCTGTCGACCGACGGCGTCGAGCGCCGGGTGCACCATTTCCGCTTGGTCAGCTATTCGTTCCCGGACGGTTGCTGCGCGGCGTACTATCCCGAGACCAACCCGCTCGTGCCGCTATATGCGCACGATCCCCTGAGCTTCACGCCGTCGTCCAAGGGCATCCCGGTCCGGATCGTGCGCTCGCGTCTTGCCGGTGCGGACGATTTCCCGGTTGAGGAGTGAAGCCATGCAGGCTGGCCACGACGATTCTGCCGATACCAAGGTATGATATTTCGACCCAACGTTATTACCCGATCGGCACAACGGTAGAATGGAGCGAGCCAAATCCGATGCAATATCTCCGTTGCACAGGTCGGAATAGCTCGACAAAGTGAGGCGCGACGAGACGCTGATCGCTTCTTCCGATCAGATGCCTCGCAGTTCTTGCGGCTCACAGTCTTCCGGCTTTCAGTCAATCGATCGGGAGATTGGTTCATGCCGCAGCCGTCGCGAGTTCCAAGGGCCGACTACTCTGCAGATGATGTAGCGGCCGATCTCCGGATTGCACGGTATTTCGCTCAGGCCGAGGGCAGTCGGTTCGTTCGTCATTCGAACGATGCGAGCGGAGTCCAGCCGTTGCGATTCGATGCCTGGCGCCTGCAGTCGACAATGGCCGACCGGGGAGACATAGATCAGTACGCGCAGTTCCCGACCGACGCTGCGTGGCTCGAACGCATGCGGAATACTGCGGTAACCGAAAATCCGGACGATCGCGTCATCAAATCTCTTTCCAGGGCACTCCATGCCGCGGAGCAGGGAAATGACCGGTGCTGTGCCGATGCGCTGCGATTTGCCATTGCCGTTAGATTTATCGGTCTGCGCTCGGATACTCGGACTGCTGTCAAGCCGGTTGAAATAGAACTGAGGCGACGGCAGGTCCAGGGGCTGCAGAAATGGCGCCTCAAGCGGGTTGTCGAATATGTCGACCTCCACCTTTCAGCAAAAATGACCTTGGCGGAGTTGGCGGAGGTCGCAGGATTGAGCCGAATGCACTTCGCGTCTCAATTCCGGGCGGCGACAAATCTGCGACCACACGAGTTTGTTTTGAGGAGGCGAGTCCTGCGGGCTCAGGAATTGCTGCAGAACACAACGACGCCGATCGTCGAAATCGCCCTGACGGTGGGCTTCCAGACGCAAGCTCACTTTACTACGATATTCAAGCGGTTCGTTGGCTCTACTCCCAATCGATGGCGCGCCATCAATCAAATGCCAACCGGTCCTGAAAGCCGAAACGGCAAAGCAGTCGACATAGCTGCCGCCGCCGACGGGCCAAGATTAGCGTTGGAATATTCCAGTGCCGAGGCATGGCTTGATCGGAGCGCAGCTCAGCACCCTTGAGACACTGCTCCCTTTGCTCAACCGGATTGTGGTGTGGAATTGCAGAGGTGACGCTGAAGGCGCTGGGGAGGCCTCCGCGGTGCGCGGCCTCGCTCTGGCCTGCGGGCCCGCGCGGACTGTCATCCGGCGCGTGCCTGGGCAGGGGCTTTTCGACTTAATCGTTCGATTTCGGCCCTCCCTGATAGCGATGGGTGTCGGGCTCGCCCGCCGACGGTGCACTCGTCCGATCGAAAGCAGTGAACGCGCGAGGCACTTGCTCCTCGAACGTCACTTGATGTGCCGGATTCGGCGCGACGACCGAATATGCGAATGCCTGTCCGGAGATTGCGACCAGCACCATCGTCGATGCTGCCAGAATGATTTTTCTCGTCATTGATCTGTTTCCTTGCTGCTTCGTTTGCCCCTTGGCCGTGAGATGCGCCTAGAGGCCTGGAAATGCGAGGCTGGCTCAAAGGCTCGTGTACAAACGTGAGATAGAGACATCCGAATATTCATTAGCACCACGCGTGCGCATCTCATGGTGACCACGCACATCCCTGTCGTCGACGCGTTGAACAGGAGACTCGAGCGCAAGGACATCCAGGTTCCGCCCAATACGCTGCTTGATGGGGCTATCACGCAATGATTGCGTCGCTCAACGCTGACCATCGACCTGCGTTGGACCGCGACTACGTAGAGGGTCAAGTAGATACCAGAAGGGGAATGCCGCCCTTTTCCGGTACGAGATCATGAGCGGTACCGATCCCGACTTGAAGGAATTTGCGCTGGCGGCTCTGCCGAAAATCGAAGATCATGAGCGGGCGTTGGAGCTC
>JAQGKC010000431.1 GCA_028290305.1 Bradyrhizobium sp. | reverse complement strand
GGTTTGCCGCCCAGATGGCCACCAAGATCCCGCTGGGGCGGACGGGCGAAGCGGACGAAATCGCCAAAGCCGTCGTATTTCTCGCCTCGGACGACAGCAGCTTCGTCAATGCGGTCGAACTGCTCGTGGATGGAGGCATGGTCGGAGTCGGATAGCGGCTAAGAACGCAAGCAATCGAGGCTTAGACAGAGGATAACCCGGCATCGAATCGGTGGGCCGGCCTAGGTTCGGCCGGCTTCTTCCGTCCCGAGATTGAGCGGCAGATTTAGGTCCATCCCGCATCGTTTCAGAGTTTTGCAAACTGCTCAGAAGTGGCCGGAAATAGCCGGATCAAAATGGGGTGGCATTGCAAAACCGGGTTTGGGATATCAATGGCTTAGCCCAGAACCCGATAGGCTACCGTTACACCATTCCCCAATAATTGCTGAACAACTTCAATAGTTTATGAGATTGTCCGCAATTGCTTGCGACCGGATCATGCAAATCCGGCCTAAGCGTGCGCCGTTCTACCCGCTAGGTCCGGGCCTTGGCAAGCGCGTAGGGATGGGCTTGTTGCGATGGGGCTGCGGCGAAGCCGGGGCCATTTGCGACGCGCATGGCGTGGCGGTGAGGGCAAGTGTCGCATGAGCGTGTATTTCGAAGAGCTGGACTTTCGTCCCACGCCGATGGGCGTGCTCAGCCTGCGACGTCGAAGGCAACTCTCGTCCGGGGTCGACGTCTATGAAATCAAACTCGGCGACGAGTTCCTGATGTCGAGCCTGTTCACCGTGGCCGAGATTGCGCTGGCGCGGCTGGGGTTGGCGGCGCTCGATCGAGCGGACCTCGACGTGGTCGTCGGCGGCCTCGGGCTCGGCTACACCGCGCAGGCGGTGCTCGAAAACGCGAATGTGCGATCGTTGATCGTGGTCGACGCGCTGGCCGAGGTCATCGAATGGCACGAGCAGGGGTTGCTTCCGCTCGGCAAACAACTCACTGGCGATCGGCGCTGTCGCCTGGTCAACGGCGACTTCTTCGCGATGTCGAATTCCGCTGATGGTTTCGATCCGGATACGTCGGGCCGCCGCTTCGATGCCGTGCTGGTGGATATCGACCACTCTCCAAAAAACCTGCTGCATCCGCGCCACGCCGCGCTCTATGAGCCGGAGGGTCTTGCCAGGCTTGCCGAACATCTTCATCCCGGCGGCGTCTTTGCACTTTGGTCTAATGATCCTCCGGATGATGCATTCAACTCCGTGCTGGCCAGCGCCTTCGCGACATCGGCGGCGCATGTCGTGACCTTCGACAACCCGCTGCAAAATCGCGACGCAACCAACACCGTCTACGTCGGGGTCAAGGCAGCTCTGCCTACCCCGAAGGCAGCTATCGACGCGGCGTCGGCCGCCAATTGAAAGTCGTGCGTGCGACCGAGGGGCCGCAACTTGCCCCTGCCAAGCGGGCATGCAATGCTGAAAGTGCCAAAAAAATAAGGGAAGCGGCGGCGGCAACGTCTCGCGCATCCTGGCCTCAGAGCCTGGCATTGGGTGGCACTCTCGGAGACGATCACACATGAGCTTCAAGCATATCCTCGGGCTGCTTTGCGCCGCCTCGATTTCTGTCGCGCTGGCCGGCGCGGCTTCGGCGCAAGACAAAACCGTCAAGATCGGCGCGGTGTTTCCGATGAGCGGCAATGCTGCCAGCGCCGGCGTCCATGCCAAGGCCGCGCTCGAAGTCGCCATGGACATCATCAACAACGCGCATCCCGAGCTTGGCAACTTTCCGCTTGCAAAAAACGCCGGGCTCGCGGGCCTTGGCGGTGCCAAGGTCGATGTGGTTTTCGCCGACAATCAGGGCAGCCCCGCGACCGGACAGAACCAGACGCTTCGCCTGATCACCGAAGAGAAGGTGGTCGCGCTCACCGGCGCCTACCAGTCGGGCATCACGCTCACCGCAAGCGCGATTGCGGAAAAGTACGGCATTCCGTTCGTCAATGGCGAATCGGTCGCCGCCAATCTCACCGAACGCGGTTTCAAATGGTTCTTCCGTGTGACCCCGGTGGCCTCCGACTTCGCCAAGATCTACTACGATTTTCTTAGGGATATGAAAGCTGCCGGCGCGAAGACCGATAATGTGGCGCTGGTCCACGACAACACCGAATACGGCACTTCGGTCGCAAGCGTAATCACCAGCGTGTTCAAGGACAATGGCCAAAGCATCGCGCAGGACATTGCCTACGCCGTCAATGCAACCGACGTGCAGAGCCAGGTGCTGCAGCTCAAGGAGAAGAAGCCCGACGTCGTGATCATGATCGCCTATGCTTCGGACGCGATCCTCTACGCAAAGACGATGCAGGCGCTGGACTACAAGCCGCCGATGATCATTGCCGACGATTCCGGGTATTCCGATCCGTCCTTCATCAAGGCGGTCGGCAAGATTTCGCAAGGCGCATTCAACCGTTCGTCGTGGAGCGTCGGAGCTCCGGGCTCGCCGACGGCCCTGATCGCCGAGATGTACAAGAAGAAGAGCGGCGACGAGATGGATGACACCGCCGCGCGTCAGATGCAGGGCTTCTTTGTTCTCTGTGAAGCGATCGATCGCGCCGGATCGACCGATCCCGCCAAAATCCAGGCGGCGCTGAAGGCCACCGACCTCAAGCCCGATCAGCTGATGATGGGATACAAGGGCGTCAAGTTCGACGACAAGGGGCAGAACATACTCGCGTCCGGCCTCATCATTCAGTTGCAGGACGGCGAGAACTATGTCGCGGTCTGGCCGAAAGCCAATGCCGAGAAAGCGCCAGTGATCCCCTACAAGGGCTGGTGACGGATAGGGCGGGGATATCGTTCCCGCCCTCTTTTTGCTCTTGCCGAGGCTGCCGTTCGTGTGGACGATCGGCTGCAATCGATTGCCATCCATGACCCCAGCGGCCCGATCGAAAAGACAAGCGGCTTGATGTCCTCCATTCTTGTTCAGGTAATCGTCGGCGGACTTTTGCTGGGCGCGGTATACGCGCTGTTTTCCTCCGGCCTCACGCTGATCTGGGGCATGATGAATATCGTCAACTTCGCGCATGGCGATTTCGTCATGCTCGGAATGTATGTCGCATTCGTCGTCTGGACACTTTTTGGCGCAGGCCCGGCGCTTGGCGCACCTGTCGCAACCCTTGTGCTGGCGACGCTCGGCGTCATCGTTTATTTCGGACTTATCCGCAGCATCATGAAAGGACCGATGCTGGCCCAGATTCTCGGGACATTCGGGCTGGCACTGCTGTTGCGCTACGCGGCGTTCTGGTGGTTCGGGGCCAACTTTCAGTCATTGCCGGAAAATATTGTCGGCGGCACCTTCGATGTGTTCGGGATTCGAATCCAGGCCTCGCGCCTGCTGGCCGGTGGGGTCGCGTTGCTGGTCACCGGCGGGCTTCATATCCTGCTGACGCGCACTTCGCTGGGGTCGAAGATGCTGGCCGTTGCCGAAGATTCCGCCGCGGCGCAGTTGATGGGAATCCGCCCAGACACCATGCAGGCGATCGCCTGGGCGATCGCGGCCGGCGTGACCGGTATCGCGGGCGCACTGATCGCGACCTTCTTTTACGTCGTGCCGACCGTCGGCGAGACGCTGGGCATCATCGCCTTCGTCACGGTCTCGCTCGGTGGCTTTGGCAGCGTGCCGGGCGCGCTGGTCGCGGGCTTGTTGATCGGTGTGATCGAATCGCTATCGGCGTATTGGATCGGCGCCGTTTACAAGGACATCGTGGTGTATTCGCTGTTCCTCTGCTTCCTCTGGTTTAGGCCCCAGGGCCTGATGGGGAAGACCTGATGGGGAAGATGTGATGCGGCGTTTGCTATGGCCTTCGGTAGCGCTTGCGCTGGTGATTGCCTATCCGCTGTTGTTTTCGACGCCGTTCGAGCAGCGGCTCGGCGCGCTCGTGCTTCTCTACGCGATTGCCGCATCGGCCTGGAACATCGTCGGCGGCTATGCCGGCCAGGTATCGGTCGGGCATGTCGTTTTCTTCGGCTGCGGCGCCTATGCTGCGATGGGCGGGTACACGCATTTCGCGCTGTCGCCGCTGGTCGGAATTCCCGTCGGTATCGTCGTGAGCGTCGCGATCGCCGCTGTGATCGGCGTGCCGACGTTGCGCCTGTCCGGTCACTATTTCAGCATGGCGACGATCGCGGTTGCCGAACTGGTCAGGTTGATCGTCACCAACACCGAATATCTCGGTGCCGGTGTCGGCCTCAGCGGGCCGACCGTGCCGCGCAACGTGTTCGACCTCTCGTTCATTTCGGCGCTGCCGTACTACTATCTGTTCCTGACGGTGCTGGTCGTGACGCTCGGTATCACCTGGTGGATGGCCGACAGCCGGATGGGGTTCTATTTGCGCGCCATCCGGGATTCCGAGCGGGCGGCGCGTTCGTTGGGAGCACCTGCCAGCCGCGTCAAGCTGTACGCCTTCATGCTGAGCGCCGGCCTGACCAGCGTGGCCGGCACGCTCTATGCGACGATGTTCGGATTTGTCGATCCCGAATCCGGCCTCGGTATCCTGATCTCCGTGAAGATCCTGATCATGGCGGCGCTGGGCGGCGCCGGTCTGCTGTTCGGGCCGCTGGTGGGCGCTGCGATCCTGGTGCCGCTGGAAGAGATCTCCAACAATCTGCTCGGCGGCAAGGGCGCGGGCCTGACCTTCGTCGTGTATGGCGCCATCATCGTGCTGATCGCGCGCTTTCAGCCGGGCGGCATTCTGACGTTGATCAACCGGCTGTGGGCCAAGCGCGGCAAAACGCCAGAGACATCGGTCGCGGCAGGAGCTGCGCATGCTCCTTGAAGCCCGCGATGTGACAAAGGCCTTCGGCAGTTTCAAGGCCGTCGACGCAGCGTCGGTCACGCTGGAGCAGGGCGATGTTCTGGGCTTGATCGGGCCGAACGGCGCCGGCAAGTCCACCTTGTTTAATTGCCTGACCGGCGATCTCTTGACGACCTCCGGCAAGGTATTGTTCGAAGGCCAGGACATCACCGTCTTGACACCGGAGGCCCGCGCGCATCTCGGCCTCGCCCGCACATTCCAGGTGCCGCAGACATTCGAGGGCATGTCGGTGCTTGAGAACGTGATGATCGGCGCGTTCCTTCGCACTTCCCATCGCTCGGAAGCGGAAGCCAAAGCCCGTGGGGTGCTGGAGCGCGTAGGCTTAGGCAAGCTGGCGGATGCGCCGGCACGATCGCTGGGAACGCCGGGCCGCAAGCGGCTTGAAATCGCACGCGCGCTTGCCACCGACCCCAAGGTGCTGCTGCTCGACGAAGCGATGGCGGGCCTCACCCAGCGCGAGGTGCAACTCGCCATCGATCTCGTGCGCGACATCCATCGCTCCGGCATCACGCTTGTGATCGTCGAGCACATCATGGAAGTCATCATGTCGCTGGCGACGCGTGTGGTGGTGTTTCATCAGGGCAGGGAGATCGCGCGCGGCAGCCCGCGCGAGGTCACGGGCAATCCGGTGGTGATTGAGGCCTATTTGGGCAAGCGCGCGGCCAAGGCCGCCGCAGGCCACACGCCGATCGAACTGATGGGCGGACCAGAGACATGACCGCGCCCTTGCTCAGGATCGATCATCTGGAGGTTCACTACGGCGACCTGATCGGCGTATCGGATGTCTCGCTTGAAGTGCCCGAGGGCAGCGTCGTCGCGCTGCTCGGCTCCAACGGCGGCGGCAAAACCACAACGCTTAATGCTGTCGCCGGCCTGATCCCGGTGCATTCCGGATCGATCCTGTTTCGGGGCCAGGAGATTGGCGGGCAGGCCGCGTTTTCGATCGTGCGCAAGGGCCTCGCATTGTCGCCGGAAGGCTGGCGGCTGTTCGTGCAGCAAAGCGTGGAGAACAACCTGCTGCTGGGAGCGACGCCGCTGCGCGACAAGGCGCGTACCGCGATATTGCTTGATCGCGTCTACGAAATCTTTCCAAGGCTTGCCGAGCGGCGCAGCCAGCGCGCCGGCACCATGTCCGGCGGCGAGCGGCAGATGCTGGCGGTCGGTCGGGCGCTGATGAGCGATCCCAAACTATTGATGCTGGATGAGCCGTCGTTGGGCCTCGCGCCGGCGGTGGTCGAGTCGATGTATGAGACGTTCGGCCGGCTGCACCGGGAAGGGTTGACGATCCTGCTCGCCGAGCAATCCATCGAACTGGCGCTGGAAGTTTCGGACTTCGCGACCGTGCTGCAGGTCGGCAAAAGCGTCTTGTCCGGCACTGCGGCTGATCTCGCCAACGATCCGCAGGTGCAGAAGGTCTATCTCGGCACCGGCTGACATTCGACTGCTGACTTACTTCTTGTGCCGGAAAGCCTTACGAACAGAAGCCCCGGACGATGTTGCATTCATCTCGGCTTCAAGCAGGAGCAACAGGCAACTGCTCAGTCGATCCTCCATTTCGCCATCGCGAAGAGATAGCGGCCCGGGATCGTTGAGGATGGCGTTGACCAGTGTTCCCAACACCACCTGATAACCAAAGGCAATGCTTCGCGTCTTCGCGGCCTTGCGGCCTCGTCCCATGGCGTGGAGCAGGGGAGGCGTAGCGTGCGCGACGGACGCGCCCGCCAACCCCTTGAAGGTACTCCATCTGTCCGGCCGCGTATCGTCATGCTGGAGCGCGGCGCGCAGCACGCCTTCATGGCTTCGGATCCAGCCGATGATCCCCTTGACGAGAAGGCGACAGAGCTCGGCAAGACCTGCGTTCCTGAGCCGCTCGTTCTGTTCCATCCGCGACAACGTGTTTTCGCCGTCACGCGCGGCGAGTTCGATGAGTGCGTTGAAGTACGCCTCCTTGCTCTCGAACCGGCTGTAGAACGCGCCGACCGTGGCGCCGACTTTGGTACACAGGGCCTCGATCGACAATTCAGAAAGGCTGCGCGTTTGCAGCATGTCTGCGCCGGCCCGCAGCAGCGCGAGCGTAGTCTGGCGGCTTCGCTTCTGCCGCGACGGCGTCACTCCGGGAAAGTCAAAATCTCCCGATCGGGGCTGCATCTGATATTGCTTCTCCCGGCGAAATAATCATAATCATAATTCGGATTATGATACTGGGCAATGCTTGCTGCTTCAGGGTATTGCCGCATTAGGCGAACCGGCGGATCCAACCGCGGCCGCACGTACAGGGAGTGGCCCGTGAGCGCAGGCAGCAATACGCCATTTCGCGGCACCATCGGCAAAACCGTCGCTGGCTCCAGGCCTTGGTGGCCGTCGACACCCAAGCCGCCTGCCGGCGCGCCCAACATCCTCGTCGTGCTGTTCGACGACGTCGGCTTTTCCGATTTCGGCTGTTACGGCTCGCCGATCAAAACCCCCACCATCGACAGGCTCGCGGCCGAGGGCCTGCGCTACAGCGGCTTCCACACCACCGCGATGTGCTCGACCACGCGTGCGGCGCTGTTGACCGGGCGCAACCACCATTCCGTCGGGGTCGGCTGCCTTGCCAATTTCGACAGCGGTTATCCCGGTTATCGCGGCAAGATCGCCCGCGAAGCTGGCACGCTGGCGGAAATGCTCAAAGCCCACGCCTATCGCAATTACATGGTCGGCAAATGGCACGTCACACCGCTGACGGAAAGTGGCGCGACCGGGCCGTTCGATGGCTGGCCGCTGGGCCGCGGGTTCGACCGGTTCTACGGCTTCCTGGACGCCGAGACCGACCAATACGCGCCGGAACTCGTGTCCGACAACACCCATATCGATCCGCCCGGCACCCATGCCAGCAGTTATCACCTGACGTCGGATCTGGTCGATCAGTCGATCCGCTTCATCGCCGATCACATCGCCGACCGGCCTGATTTGCCTTGGCTGACCTGGCTTGCCTTCGGCGCCTGTCACGCGCCTCATCAGGCGCCCGCCGACATTATCAGGGAGTACGACGAGGTCTTCGCGCATGGCTGGGACGTCGAGCGCGAGCAACGTATGGCGCGGCAGAAGGCGATGGGGATCATACCGCAAGATGCCAAGATGCCCGCGCGCAATGACGGCGTGAAGGCCTGGGACGAGCATAGCGCGGACGAAAAGCGCGTGTTCACGCGGCTGCAATCCGCCTTCGCCGGCATGCTCGATCATGCCGACCGGCATCTGGCGCGGCTGATCGCATTCCTGGAAAAGGCCGGCGTTCGCGAAAACACGCTGATCCTGGTGCTGTCGGATAATGGCTCGAGCCAGGAAGGCGGCCCGCTGGGCTTCGTCAATGCGATGGGACCGTACAATTTCAGGCCGGAGCCAATCGCGGAAAAGCTGCGGCGGATCGACGAGATCGGCGGACCGGACTCGCACACCAATTTTCCGCACGGCTGGGCGATGGCGTCCAACACGCCGTTGCGCCGCTACAAACAAAATACCCATGGCGGCGGCATCCGCGATCCCTTCGTCATGACCTGGCCGAAACGCGTCGCCGCGAAGGGCGAACTGCGCCATCAGTTCGTTCACGCCAGCGATTTGGTGCCCACCTTGCTCGAACTGGTCGGCATCGACGCGCCCGCGGAGATCGCGGGACGCTCGCAAATGCCGATCGAAGGCGAAAGTTTTGCCAGTTCCATCGCGGACGCTTCAGCGCCATCAAAAGCGTCGCCGCAATATTTCGAGATGTTCGGGCATCGCGGCCTTTGGCACGGCGGCTGGAAGGCGGTGGCCTATCATCCGCCGGGCACGCCGTTCGAGAACGATAAATGGGAGCTGTTTCATCTCGATAAGGATTTTTCCGAGGTCGATGATCTCGCAGCGAAAGAGCCCGAGCGCCTCGCCGAAATGATAAAACTGTGGTGGAGCGAAGCGGAGAAGCACAACGTGCTGCCGCTCGACGACCGGTTCGGTCCGCGCTTTGCGGAGAACGCCGCGCGCTTCCAGGGCGCGCGAAACAGCTTCGTGTTCCACGCCGGCATGGGGCACGTGCCGACCGATGTGGCGCCGGACGTGCGCAGCCGCAGCTACACCATCGAAGCGCATGTCGAGATCGGTGAGGCCGGTGCGGAGGGCGTTCTGATCTCACACGGCGACGCGACGTCGGGTTACAGCCTCTATATCAAGGACGGACTTCTGGTTCACGATCTCAACATCGGAGGCGGTCATGAGATCGTCAGCTCCGCTTCCAAAGTCCCGGCCGGCGCGCATCGGCTCGGCGTCCACGTCGAACGCCTGGTGCGCGAGACACCGCCGGCCAAGGGCGCACGCACGGGGGTCAGCGCCTATACGCTGCTGATCGATGGCGAGCCCACGGGATCGCTGCAGACTCAGCTTGGATTCCACAATCTCATTTCGTGGTCAGGCCTCGACATCGGGCGCGATCGCGGCAGCCCGGTGTCGCATTATGATGCTCCGTTCGAATTTACCGGGCGATTGCTGCGGGTTACGGTCGCCATGCACAACGACCAGAAGCTCGATGGCGACAGCGTCGGCGACGCCGAAATGGCAAGACAATAAAAAAGTATCGAGCGTAAGCCGGAGTTATTTTATCTTGTCGTAAGCGGCGGCGAAGTCGGCAAGCGGCATCGGAATGGTGATCGTTTCCTTGGCGAGGTTCTGAAACGACAGCTTCAACTGCTTGCCGGATTTCAGGGCGACCAGCAGATCGGGCGAGATCGGAGTTCCGGCGTAGCAACCCCTGTTTTCGCAGGTCTGGATCTGCAAGTCGGTTGTGTTGCCGTCATCGACCTGGAATTTGGCGCCGCCCGGCAGATTAAGTCCGAGCGGCAGTTGCACCATGGCGACGGGCGTATGGGTGTCGCTGGGCACGCGAATGTTGACGAGAACGATCACTTGTCCGGTTTTGCTGAGGACAGCCGTCTGCTCGATCGCGCATTCGAGTGGCGCGTCGCGGCTCGCGCTGGCGCATCGCGCGGTCCAGCCGGGCGAGGCTGCGGGTTCGGCCGGAGGCTCTGCCGGCGCGGCCGTCGTTTGTACCGTACGCGGCGCGCTTTTGGACTTTGGTGTCTGCTGGGCGGCGCTGAATCCGGACGATCCCAAGGCCATGATGGCCACGACGGTCGCAAGCGCTACTGAAGTCTTCACTGATCCGGCTCCGGGATGAATAACATCCGGATGTGCCGGTGCACGGCCAAAGTCAAGTCACTCGGCGGCTTGCTTGATCGAGCCTTCGTCGCCCGCGTGCCGATCCTGATCGGCCGTCTCAGAACGTCCCCAGCCCGAAAACGCATTCGAGAGCCTGTCGAGATAGAGATAGATCACAGGGGTCGTGAACAGCGTCAAAGCCTGGCTGACGATCAGGCCGCCGACCATCGCGTAACCGAGCGGCTGGCGTATTTCCGACCCGGTGCCGGTGCCCAGCATCAGCGGCACACCGCCCAGCATCGCCGCCATCGTCGTCATCATGATCGGACGGAAGCGCAGCAGGGCGGCCTTTCGGATCGATTGTTCCGGCGACAGATGCTCATCGCGTTCGGCAGAGATCGCGAAGTCGACCATCATGATGCCGTTCTTCTTGACGATGCCGATCAAGAGAATGATGCCGATCAATGCGATCAGGCTGAAGTCGTAGCCAAACGCCATCAGAATCGCGAGCGCGCCGACACCGGCTGAGGGAAGGGTGGACAGAATCGTGAGCGGGTGGATGTAGCTCTCGTAGAGAATGCCGAGGATCAGGTACACCACGACAAGAGCCGCCATGATCAGCAGCGGTACGGTGCCGAGCGATTGCTGGAACGCCTGCGCCGTGCCCTGGAAGCTCGAATTGAGCGTGGCCGGCGCGCCGAGATCGGACATCGCTTTCTGAACCGCATCGGTCGCTTGCCCAAGCGCTACGCCCTGCGCGAGGTTGAAGCTGATCGTGATGGCCGGGAACTGGCCCTGGTGGCTGATCGACAGCGAACGGACCGGCACGCTGGTCCAGGTCGCGAATGTCGCTAATGGCACCTGCTCGCCGGTCAGCGGCGACTTGATGTAGAGCTTGTTCAGTGTGTCGAGATTGCCCTGCAGCTCGGGCAGGATTTCCAGGATCACGTGATAGCTGTTGAGCTGCGTGAAATACTGGGTGACCTGGCGCTGGCCGAACGCGTCGTACAGGGTGTCGTCGATCAACTGCGGCTGGATACCGTAGCGCGATGCGGTGTCGCGATTGACGTTCAACTGCAGCGTGGTGCCCTGAGACTGCTGGTCGGTCGCGACGTCACGCAGCTCAGGCAGGGTCTGCATCTTACCTAAAATCTTAGGCGCCCATTCGTTGAGCTCGTCCAGGTTGGCGTCCTGCAATGTGAACTCGAACTGCGTTCGCGTCGGCCGGCCACCGAGCCGCACGTCCTGCGCCGCCTGCATGAACAGCCGCGCGCCCTCGACTTTTTCGAGCTTGGGACGCAGGCGGGCAATGATCTGCTGGGCACTTGCGGTGCGTTCATCGCGCGGTTTCAGCGTAATGAACATGTTGCCGTTGTTGCCGGCCCTGCCGCTGCCACCGATGTTCATGGCGACCGTTGCGACGTCGGGATCGGCTCGCACGATGTCGCCAAGGGCTTCCTGTCGCCGTTTCATCTCGGCGAAGGAAACGTCCTGCCCGGCTTCGGAAGTCGCGCTGATCAGGCCGACGTCCTGTTGCGGAAAGAAGCCCTTCGGAATGATGACGAACAGATAGACCGACAATCCCAGAGTCGCGAAGAAAATCATGAGCGTCGTTAGTCGCCAACGCATGGCGAGGTCGAGACCGCTCTCATAAGCGTGCAGCATGGCGTCGAAAGCCCGCTCGCTCCATTCATAAAACCGGCCGTGTTTGGTTTCGCTGTGCGCGCGCAGGAAGCGGGATGCCATCATCGGCGTCAGCGTCAGCGACACCACCATCGATACGAAGATCGTCATGGTCAAGGTCACCGCGAATTCGCGGAACAGGCGTCCAATGATGCCGCCCATCAGCAACAGCGGGATCAGCACCGCGACCAGCGAAATACTGATCGAGACGATGGTGAAGCCGATTTCACTGGAGCCCTTGAAGGCCGCGGCAAGCGGCTTCTCGCCTTCCTCGATATAGCGGGTGATATTTTCCAGCATCACGATGGCGTCGTCGACCACGAATCCGACGGCGATGGTCAAAGCCATCAATGACAGATTGTCGAGCGTGTAGCCGAACACCCACATCAGCGCACAAGCGCCGAGCAACGCGAGAGGCACGGTCACGGTCGGGATGACCGTTGCCCAGAAACTGCGCAGGAATATGAAGATAACCATGACGACGAGCGCAATGGTCAGCAACAACGTGAACTGAACGTCCGAGACCGCGGCACGAATGGTCTGGGTGCGGTCGCTGATGATGTCGATCTTGATCGCCGGCGGTATAGCGGCCACCAGCCTCGGCAGCAGCGACTTGATCTTGTCGACGGTGTCGATGACGTTGGCGCCGGGCTGCTTGTAGACCACCAGGAACACGCCGCGCTTGCCGTTGGCCCAGGCCGCCTGCTTGGCGTCTTCCGGTCCGGTCACGGCCTGGCCGATGTCGCGAATCCGTAACGGCCCGCCGTTGCGGTAGGCGATGATGATGTCGTTCCAGTCCTTGGCCTCCAGCAACTGATCGTTGGAGTAGATCGTGTAAGCGCGCGTGTCGCCGTCGATATTGCCTTTCGGGCTGTCGACCGTCGTGATCGCAATCTGGCTACGGACATCCTCCAGCGACAGGCCCTTGGCGACCAGCTTCGCCGGATCGACCTGGACACGGACCGACGGTTTTTGCTGGCCGCCGATCGTGACCTGCGCGACGCCGGATATCTGGCTGATCTGTTGCGCGAGCTGTGCGTCGACGGCGTCGCTGACCGTGGTGAGCGGCAGGGAATCCGATGTCGCCGACAACAGCAGGATCGGCGAATCTGCCGGATTGACCTTGCGGTAGGTCGGGGGCGAGGGAAGGTTTTTCGGCAATTGGCCGCTGGCGGCGTTGATGGCGCCTTGCACGTCATTTGCGGCGCCGTCGATGCTGCGGTTGAGGTCGAACTGGATCGTGACAGCAGCGGTTCCCAGGTAGCTCGTCGAAGTCATCTGGGCGATGCCGGGAATCTGAGCGAACTGCCGCTCGAGCGGCTGCGCCACTGAGGAAGCCATGGTCTCAGGGCTGCCACCGGGCAATGTTGCGGTGATCTGGATGGTCGGAAAGTCCACCTGCGGCAGCGGCGCAACCGGCAGCAGCGGATAGGCAACGAGGCCGACAAAGAGAATGCCAGCCATCATCAGCGACGTGCCGATGGGATAGCGAATGAAGGGTGCGGAAATACCCTCGCTCATTCCTGCTTGACCTTCGGTTGCGCCGGATCCGTACTCGCCACCGCCGTGCCGACGAGGGTACCGGGCTGAACCTTGTATTGGCCTGCCGTGATCACTCGCTGTCCGGGCGACAAGCCTTCACTGACCACCGAGCGTCCGTCGATTGACTGCTTGACCTTGACCTTATGAAGCTCGGCCTTGTTGTCCTGATTCACAGCATAGACATAGAGACCGTCGTTACCGTGCTGGATCGCATCGTCCGGGACCACGGTGGCGTCCTTCAACGTCCTCACCAGAAGCCGCGTCGAGACCGACTGGCCCGGCCACAATGCATGGTTCTTGTTGTCAAACACCGCCTTGAGGCGAATGGTTCCACTGGTGGTGTCGACCTGATTGTTGACGACCGACAGCGTTCCTTCCGCCAGAGGCTTCTTGCCGTCGGTCGTGATTGCGATGACCTTGAGCGGCTGAGTCGACTGCGCCTCGTTGATATAGGGCAGTTGTTCTTCCGGTGCGGTGAAAATCACGGCGATCGGTTCGATCTGGGCGATCGTCACGATGCCGGTCTGGGTCGAGGCATTGACGATGTTGCCGATGTCGACCTGACGCAGGCCGGCGACGCCCGAAATCGGTGACTTGACGGCGGTGTAGTCAAATTGGGTCTGGGCGTTGGAAATGGCGGCTTCGTCGGCCGCGATCTGCGCCGTCAACTGCTGCACGGTCGAACGCTGGGTGTCGGTCTGCTGCTTGGTCGCGAATTCGCCCAGCTTGGTGAAGCGCTGCAGATCCAGATTGGCGTTGGCCAGATTGGCCTCGTCCTGAGCTTTTTTGGCCTTGGCCTGATCGAGTGCCGCCTGGTAGGGCCGGGGATCAATCTCGACGAGCAGGTCGCCCTGCTTGACCAATTGGCCTTCCTTGAAGGCGACTTTGTCGATCTGGCCATCGACCCGGGTCCGCACCAGCACGGTGTTGAAGCCCTGAACGGTCCCGAGCCCGGTCAAATAGACCGGAAAGTCAGCTTTCTCTACGGGGGCGATGGTCACGCGGACGGCATTGCGCGCCGACTTTTGCGCGTTAGCGGCCGCCGCCGCTTGCTGCCCGCTGCTGTAGCGCTGCCAGCCGTAATAACCTGCGGCCGAGACGGCGGCGATTAGCAAAACCCAAACAATGGTCCGCGATTTATTCATGGCAGCTCGTAGTTACCCAGGACGGCCTGTGGGTTCAAAAAAGTGATCGTACTGGGTCTTCAAAACGGTTCCTAGGGATTCCAGATATAATATGCGTGCACTTAATGTGTAAACACACTATCACTTGAGGAATCCTAAACTATTGGAAAGCTTTGGGACCCGCTGAAGCATGTCTCTCGACCTAAAACGTCAGCTGGTTGCGCAACTTGTCGAAAGCTCACGCCTGCTTCGCAACTATATCGATCACCGTGCCAAGAGCCGCGGGTCGACGCGTGCGCAATGGATCGTACTGTTCCGATTGCGGGAGCAGGAAGGATTGTCGCAAGTCGATTTGGCCGATGTGCTTGAACTGCAGCCGATCTCGCTGGTGCGCCTGCTCGATCGTCTGGTCGAGCACGGGCTTGTCGAACGGCGGCACGATCCCCGGGATCGACGTACGAACCGGCTGTTTCTCACCGCGAGCGGCCGCCAACTCGTCGATGACCTCGACAGCCTGCGCGATTCCATTGCAACCGATGTGCTGCAAGATGTTCCCTCGGATTCGATCCAGACAAGTCTCGAAACGCTCAGGGACATCAAGGAGCGTATCAAGAGCTTTTCCGAGCCTGGCGACATCGCCGCCAAGTAATCTCTTCGAAAAGTAATCTCGCCGAAAGCAATCGCCAATTTAACGCGAAGCAATTTTGATCGCCAAACAATCTGGTTGCCCGGAATGCGCAGATGCCCGTCGCGCTGCCAGCATATCGGGTGCGCATTTTGCGAATTGAATCATCCTGCGATTTGGTTGTAACCGGAACGAACGTCGTCCATAGCACGGCGCGAATGATGATCGCGGCTTTCGTCGCGGATCCCGCAACCAGTCAGGAGCTCATGATGGATGAATTGAACGGACGCATGATCGCTTGTCAGCTCCTGATCACGGGCCTGATCGCGCGCGTCGCCAACAATTCGCCCGATCCCCTGCGGTTTCTCACCGACTTTCGCGACGAGATCAGGGCAGTGGTGAAAGGCGTCAACATTGCGGGAATGGAAAACACGGATCGCGTGCGACTGACCGCGCAGCAGACCATCGACGAGTTGTTTTCGCTGATGAAGCCGCCCAGCGTCGATTGAAGGATGTTCGCGTGCGGAAAGCAGAAAAGGCCCGATTTACGGGCATTCCCTTGCTTCAGTTTAGAATGTTTCAAATCTCATTTTAGAACGTTTTCAAACTGTAGATTAGAATCGTTTTGATCTGGACGTATTCAAACACTGCTCCGCCGTATTCGCATTGACCCGATTTTTTTCGCTCGATAACCAACGTGCACTTGCTCATCGCTATGGGGTGGATGAGCGAACTGAATTTCGGTTAGTGGGGCATGTGAATGAATACGGCAAAGATGCCGAGGTCGCTGCGTTCCAACGTGGCGATGAACTCGGTCGGCGAAAAGTTCGACAATTATTCCGGTCGCAAGGTCACGGCGGTCGCAGGCCTTATGGCGGTCGCTTCGTTTTCGGCGGCCGAAGCGCAGCAAGCGCCGCTTCCGCCGGTAACGGTCGATGCCCCTGTCGTTCGCCCGCGTCCTGCGGCCTCGAAGCCAACACCAGATCAGATCCGCGCCCGCAATGCCCTGCGTCGCGCGGCCCGCCGGACGCAGCCCGCGCAGGCTGCGCCGGTACCGTTTCCCAACGCCGGCGCCCTGAGCGCGGACCGCAACCCGTACGCGGATGCGGCAGCTCCTTACAAAGTCGATCATCTTCAGGCGTCAGGCAAATTTCCCGAGCCATTGTTGAACACGCCGAAGACCGTCACGGTGCTTAGCAAGGAAGTTCTGGAAGACAAGAACGCCACCACGCTGAAGCAGGCGGTCCTGAGCACCGCCGGCGTGACGCTTGGGACGGGCGAGGGCGGCAACGCTTTCGGCGACCGCTTCTTCATCCGCGGCTTCGATGCGCGCAATGACGTCTTCATCGATGGCGTCCGCGACTCCGGCGTCAGCGTTCGCGAGAATTTCTTCACCGAGCAGGTCGAAATCCTGCGCGGACCGGGTTCATCGTTTGCCGGCCGCGGCACCACCGGCGGTGCGATCAACATCGTCACCAAGCAGGCGACGACCGAAAAAAGCTTCTACAATATGGACACGACGTTCGCGACTGATCAGACCAAGCGCGTGACGCTCGACGTCAATCAGGTGATCAGCCCGACGCTGGCCATCCGCGCCGGCGGCCTGTTCCAGGACGCCGGTGTCGCCGGCCGGAGCTACACCTCCGACGATCGCGGCGGCGGTTTTGTTGCGCTCAAATGGACGCCGGTTGATGCCGTCAAGGTTACCGCGGACTATGTCCACACCGACATACACGGATTGCCCGACTTCGGCGTTCCGTATTACCGGCCGAGCCTATCTACGACCGCCGGCGGCCCGTTTCCGGACTTCGGCGCTAACCGCAACAACTTCTACGGCTTCGTGAATCGCGATTTCTTCTCGGTTCAACAGGACATCGGCACGATCAACACCGAAGTCCAGGTTAGCCCCGATCTCGTCATCAGCGACAAGATGAGGGCGTCGCGATCGGTACTGAATTACATCGGCACCATCGCGGAATCGCCTGTCCTCACCAATCCTCTTTCGGCATCGACGCTCAGTGCCAATCCGCAGAGCCGCTATCAGACGACCGACGTGCTCGCCAACCAGACGGAGGCGACGTATAAGTTCGACACCAGTGGCTGGCGTCACACCGCGCTCGCGGGTGTCGAAATATCCACCGAGAATTCCAGTATCGACAAATACGCGGGCCTCAGTTCGGAGGCGCTGCCGGGCGGATTTAGCGGTGCCGGGTCGCTGACCGGCGTGAGCGTGTTCAATCCGCAATTCACACTCCTGCCGTTTTCAGGCACGCCGACGCTCACGGGATTGCCGACGAAGATCAGCATCGACACCAAGAGCGTCTATCTGCTCGATAGCGCCAACTACAACGATTTCGTCATCCTCAATGGCGGCATCCGCTACGACAACTACAACATCAACACCAACGGCTTTGGCACGGTGAACGGAGTCGCGAACGTTTTCGGCACACAATCCGCTGAATTCGGACTGCCGAACTTCAACCTGGGCCTCACGGTAAAGCCGCTGCCGATCACGAGCGTCTATGTCGCCTACGCGACGTCGTCGGATCCGGTTGGATCGGAGTTCGACGGCACCAGCGCGAACTACGGGGGGCTTTCGCCTGTCGTCAACGGCAACTCGAACCAGATCTTCGGGCCGGAAAAGAACAAGGCCATCGAAATCGGCAACAAATGGGAATTGTTCGACCGCCATCTGCTGGTGACCGGCGCATTATTCCAGACCGAAAAGGAAAATGCGCGGGAGTCGGTAAATGTCACCTCGGCCGCGACTGCAACCGCGGCTTGCCCCTATCCCACCGGTACCTCTGGCACGATACCTTGCATCAGCGCAGGTGCGGCCTATCGCATCCGGGGCGTCGATCTCGAAGTCGGCGGCAAGATCACCGACAAATGGAGCGTGTTCGGCGGGCTCGTGCTGATGCAATCCAAGGTGACGAAGTCGCTCGTCCCGCCGGCCGATCCGCTGCTTTACTCGACGAATGTCGGTCTTCCGCTCTCCAACATCGCGCATCAATCGTTCAGCCTGCTCAGCAAATATCAGTTGACGGATGTCTGGGAACTCGGCGGGCAGGCGGTCTACCGCTCGAAAATCTACGGCGGCACGTTGCTCGCCGCCAACGCAGGCACGTCACTGCCGAGCTATTGGCGCTTCGATGCCTTCGCGGAAGCCAAGATCAACAAGAACTGGACAGTAAAACTGTTCGTCAACAACATCTTCAACAAGCTCTATTACGACGCGTTGTATCAGAGTACTGCGCCGTTCGTTCTGGAGGCGCCCGGCCGTACGGCGTCACTGGTGGTCTCCGCGAGGTTCTGATTGCCGATGCCATGCTGATCTGTGTCCCCAGTGTTCTAGGCAAGGATGATGTGGCGGATTTCCGCCGCATCATGGATGGTTGCGCGTGGGAGGACGGCCGCTCGACCGCCGGTGCGCAATCGGCGCTTGTGAAGAGCAATGAGCAATTGCCTCCCGACAGCGAAATCTCGCGTAAACTCGGCAACCGCATCGTCTCGGCGTTGACCACGAATCCGCGGTTCATCTCGGCCGCTGTCCCGCTGCAGATCTTTCCGCCGTTGTTCAATCGCTACGCGGCCGCGGACGGGCACCATTTCGGCATCCACGTCGACAATGCCGTGCGCGGCGATCATCTGACAGGCTTGCGCATCCGGACAGATCTGTCGGTCACGTTGTTTTTATCGGAACCGGACGAATATGATGGCGGAGAGTTGATGGTCGAGGACCTGTACGGTTCTCACGAAATCAAGCTGCCGGCCGGCGATCTCGTAGTTTATCCTGCGTCTAGTTTGCATATGGTCACGCCGGTCACGCGAGGCGCCCGCGTTGCGTCTTTTTTCTGGCTGCAGAGCATGATACGAGATGCTCACGCCCGCAGCCTGATTTTCGACCTCGATACTGCGATTCAGACGCTGGTGGAGCGTCTTGGGCGCGATGACCCTGAAACGGTCAAATTGACCGGTATCTATCACAACCTGATCCGCTACTGGGCTGAAGTATGAACACGTCACCTTTCCGAGCGACATTTGCTGTAATCTTCGCACTGGCGATGCTGACACCAGCGTCGCCGCTGCTGGCACAACAGAAAGCCGCTCCGGCCCCGCAACAGGCTCCCGTATCATCCCAGCCGCCTGTTGTTTCAGCTCAGCCGCCCGTTGTCCCGGCGCAGGCAGCCGCGCCGGTGCAGGCTCCCGCGCCATCCGCAGCTGTTCAGTCCGTGCCGGCGCCGGCGGCTCCAGATGCAACGGCAATCCCTGCCGACAGCGGCGGCAGGTCGTTGAAGTCGACAGTCGTCGCGCTCCACGAATTGTCGCCCTGGTCGATGTTCCTGTCAGCCGATATCATCGTCAAGGCGGTCATGATCGGCCTGGCCTTCGCCTCGCTGGTGACATGGACCGTCTTCATCGCGAAAATGATCGAATTGTCGCTGGTGCAGCGCAAACTGCGCGCGGCGCTTGGCAAGATCAAGGATGCGAGATCGCTGGCGGAAGCGCAATTCGTGCTGGGCGCAAAGGACAGCGTGCTGTCGGCGTTGCTGTCAGCCGCGATGGGCGAGGCGCGGTCGTCGGCAGGAATTTCCAGCGACGACGGCATCAAGGAACGGGCAGCGTCGAGCTTTGCCGAAATCGTTCGCGCCGAAGGACGCCGGATCCGGATCGGGATGGGGCTGCTCGCCACCATCGGCGCGACATCGCCGTTCGTCGGGCTGTTCGGCACGGTGTGGGGCATCATGA
>JAQGKC010000420.1 GCA_028290305.1 Bradyrhizobium sp. | reverse complement strand
GCTCGCGATCGTCTACGGGCGGATCGCTGCCGGCAAGTTCGATCCACTCGCGGCGAGGGCTGCGACGGAACTCTCCCGGCGGGGAACCTGAGATGAACTTCACCCTCGGCATATTCATCATCATTCTGCTGATTACCCTCGGCATCACCTACTGGGCGGCAAGGCGTACGCATACCACAAGCGATTTCTACGCCGCCGACAGCCAGCTCACCGCGGCGCAGAATGGATTTGCGCTGGCGGGCGACTGGTGTAGCGCCGCGGCCTTCCTGGGGTTCATCCTGATGATGATCCTGTCGCTGGTGCACTTCAATCCGCTAACGTTGGTCGCCGACGCCGAACAGAAATACACCGCCAAATATCTGCTGCCCGGGAACTATCTGAAAAACCCGTTCGCAAACTGGCCGAGCTTCTCGCATGGAAGCACCATTATGACGCCTGTCGCCGCCGTGCCTTCGTCCGGATTTGACCGCTCCGACATCAAGGTCGTGGGCGTACAAACAGTGTCTCGTGATCGATGATTTCCGTTGCAAATTTGAAACGTGAGCGAGCCATCTATCAGGAACGCGTGTGCACGAACACGAAGACGAATGGGCAGACCTTATGCGGCGCGGCAATGCAGGCGACGGCGGAGCCTATCGCCAACTGCTTAAGGCTCTCGTACCGGTCCTGCGGGCCGTGACACGCCGGGGCCTGGCGCGAGCCGGACAGCCCACTGATCAATCCGAGGATATCGTGCAGGACGTCCTGCTCGCGGTGCATTTGAAGCGGCACACCTGGGACGCCGATGCTCTGTTCTTACCATGGTTGTTTGCGATCGCGCGTAACAAGCTGGTCGATGCGTTGCGCCGACGCGGTCGGCGCATCTTCGTCAACATCGACGATCTCACGGAACCCCTCGCCAGCGAACCTGTCGCGGATACAATTACGGCCAGCGAGGTGGTCGTGCATCTCAAGGGCCTGCCAAAGCGGGAGCGCGACGTGCTGCAATCGATCGCGGTGGCGAGCAATTCGATCAAGGCGACTGCCGCGCAATTCGCGATGAGCGAGGGGGCCGTGCGCGTGGCTCTGCACCGTGGATTGGCCAAGCTCGCTGCCAAGCTGCGGAGCGAGTGAGTTTAGTTGCCAACCGGCTTAGCCGACCTGTCCTTGCCCATCACCAACTGAACGTCCGCAGACGGCGACGACGACACCGACGGAACTTGCGCTCCGTCGGAGGAGCGCGCGATCGCAACGCGCGTCTTGTTGAAGACACTCTCGGCGCTCGTTGCCTGCGCTTTGAGGTTGTTGAGCAGTTCGGCCATCAATACGCTGTGCTGTCCCTTGAAATCGTCGACGACTTCTCCCGGCGCGGCTGACGTGAGGATCAACGTGTTGTCGGACGCATTGATCGGTGCCAGACCGCGGGAGAACGTGCGGAACCGGCGCTCGTACGGATTGCGCCTCGAGGCGTCAATGACGACGAGCCTGGCGCGGGCGCCCTGCTCCTTCATCACATCCAGCACCGCTTCAATGCCAAGCCCCTCACGCCGCACGTCGGATTCCTTCCAGATCGCGGCATCGACCGGGATCATGTAGCTCTCACGGCCGACCTGAATGCCATACCCTCCGAAGAACAACATGACCACGGAATCAGGCCTGATCTTCGATCTAAGTGTCTGTCCGGGAACATCTTGAATCATCGGAATCATTTGTGATTCAAGGGTGGCGGTCCAAATTTGAAGGGGCGCCCCATGTGGACGAAGGAGAACCGCGGTCGCTATGACCGCAGCCGGCTGCGCTATCCCAGCGATTTGACTGATGAGGAATGGGCGTTGGTGGAGCCGCTGATTGCGCCAGCCAAGCGCGGCGGCAACAAGCGCACGGTCGATGTGCGCGAGGTGGTCAATGGCCTGATGTATGTGCTGAGCAGCGGTTGCCAATGGCGAGCGATCCCGAAGGACCTGCCGCCGCGCAGCACGGTGCACGACTATTTTGACTTGTGGGCTTGGGACGGCACGCTCGATCGCATCCATCACGCGCTTTATGTGCGATGTCGTGAGTTGGCCAACCGAGAACCCTGCCCGACCGCCGCCATCAAAGACAGACAAACCGTCAAGAGCGCGGAAAAAGGGGGGCCGTGGATTGACCCGCATGGCTACGATGCGGGCAAGAAGCGACAACGAAGACGTTGCGCTGAGATCAAGGGCAAGAAGCGCCACATCCTAGTCGATACTCAAGGCTTGCTGCTCCACGCCCTTGTGCACTCGGCGGACATCCAGGATCGTGACGGCGGGGTGCTGGTGATGGCCACACTGTTTGGCCTGCATCCGTTCCTGCTGAAGCTCTATACCGACGGCGGCTATCAGGGGCCGATCTTTCAGTCCGCGGTTCGCAAAATCCTCCGGCAAATCGATGTGGAGATCGTCAAGCGCTCCGATTTAGCGAAGGGCTTTGCGGTCTTGCCCAAGCGATGGATCGTCGAGCGCATTATCGCGTGGCTCAATCGCTGCCGCCGCTTGGCCAAAGATTGGGAGTGCCTCAACCGAAAGGCCTTGGCGTTCTTGCGCTTGGCCTCAATCCGCCTCATGCTCAGAAAGCTCTGTCAGAAAACATCATGATCCCGGATAGACTCTAAGACGATCAATCGCGCGGTGCATGGCGTCGCTGCTGGCATCCTCCACGATGTCCACCTCGAAGCCGTCACGCCGCAGCGCGGCCGTCAGTGCACCCGCGTCGTTGATCGCTTGAGTCAGTGGTGCGTCGGCGGGATAGTGACCGTTTCCGATCACCAACGCGATCCGCGAGGCGTTCTTCTCCGCATTGCCGCTCTGCTCAGCTGGGATGGCCTTGGCGGCATCGAGCGCTCGCGTGCTGGGAGCGGCGTGAACGCCGATCGCCAGCGACGCCACACTGCCCAGAATGGGCGAACGAAGGTGATTTGCCAGTCAACGCTCATCTCGCGGCAAATTAGTCTCTTGC
>JAQGKC010000395.1 GCA_028290305.1 Bradyrhizobium sp. | reverse complement strand
TACCGCGGCGGGCGCGATCGCGAAGCCGTCAGTCCCGGCCTCGTAGTGAAGACTCTTTGACCATGGCCCTTGATTCATAAGGAATATTTGGCTGCGTTACCCCTCAGTTGGGAAAGTTGGGCTAGGCCAATGAGAAGAAAACCGGGGATCGCGATTGCCGCCACGGGCGCGATCAGCAGGACCGCGAAGCCTGCGACGGCCAGAAGGCTTCCCCAGAATAGCGTGGCGCGATCCCCGACGCGCGCGACGACAGCGTCTCCGCCAAATCGACCGGCTGTCATTGCGATCGAGAAAAGAATATAGCCTACCCCGCCATGCACCTCGGGGACTAACCCCGCGCCGATGACCAGCAACGCGCCCCAGTCGAGGAGTGCGCCTTCGACGAGGAAGGCGATAGCTGCGAGCACAGCGAGCGACAGTACAATTCCGCGGGGCAGGACGAACAGCGGCCCGTCCTGCGCTTGCGCCGATCGGAGCAGACGGGGCCAGGCGACGAGCATCGCGATCAGCATCAGGACCGAGCAGATTAGCGTACTCGCGAGCGTTCCGAGGCGCAGCGAAAGCAAAGAGGTCACCAAAGTGGATCCGGCGAAACCACCAACACTGAAGAGTGCGTGAAAGCCTGACATTAGCGGGCGTCCTGCCGCACGTTCCACTTCGACCGCATGAATGTTCATGGCGACGTCGATGGAGCCAAGCGAGGCGCCGAACACGAAGAGAGACAATCCCAGCGTCGAGGGCGAGTTGGCGATCGGCAGCAAGGGTAGAAGGACGGCAAGGCCAAGCCCGCCTATAATGATAATCGTCTTGCTGCCGTACCGAGCACTCAAGCTGCCGGTCAACGGCATGGCGACGACCGACCCAATCCCCAGGCAAAGCAGGAGCAACCCAAGGGTCGCATCATCAATGGCCAGCCGCTGCTTCGCGAACGGCACGAGCGGCGCCCAGCACGCGATGCCGAAACCCGCCACTAGAAACGAAAGCCGCGTGGCAAGCCGGGTCGCCGGCCGGTTGGCAGAGAGCATCTGTGGAAACTCCGAAGAGAGCGATGACGGGCGCGGTTGCGTTCGAGGTTCCGGGTGGTGCTATCCGAAATACTTCTGCGTTCGGCTAATGCATCCACAACCGCCAGTCACATTGATTGCTTGTGGCCTGAACCCCACCTTTCATCTAGCGATGGGTAATGGCGAACGTATTTCGGCAGCTTGCAGAGAGGACTGCCAAGCGGGGCGCGACACCAACGCAAGGAAGTAGAGGGAAAACGGAGCGGTAACGAGTGAGAACCGATCTAATCGTGCGGTCATGCTGTCCCAACCCCGCTGCTTTTTGATATAACCAAGTATGCGGCAGAGCAGGCGGCGTAGGAAGAGATCAAAGCGGGCGAGTTATCACGGCGGAATTGGACGAATATAGTTTCGCCTGGCTTAATGGCGTCCGTCGCGAGCACTTCCCTCCGAAGCGCAATCACCTAGCGGAGCAGCGGACATTCACTCTCAGCCACAGGCCTAAAAGCGTCTTCACCACGAACGGTGGAGAGGTATTTGTAGTAGTCCCAGGGCCCTTTGGACTCCGATGGAGATTTTACTTGGAACAAATGCATATCACGTAAGACGCGGCCATCTTTACGAATCCTGACGTCTTTGCTCATGAAATCGTTGACCGGCAGCGAACGCATCGCATCGGAAACGGCCGCCCCAGCGATTGATCCCGCCTTCTGCACGGACTTCAGATAGTGACTGACGGCGCTATAGACACCGGCCTGGATCATATTGGGCTTCTTCCTGGCGAGCGCTTCGAAGCGCCGGGAGAAGCGCCGGGTTTCATCATCCATGTCCCAATAGAAGGCTTCAGTCACCACAATGCCTTGCGAAGTTTTAAGTCCAAGGCCATGGATCGTGTTTATGAGAAGAAGAAGCCCTCCAATTCGCTGACCACCCTCGACGATACCGAATTCTGCCGCTTGTTTGATCGTATTCAATGAATCATCGCCGGAATTGGCGAGGCCGATGATTTTGGCACCGGATCCTTGTGCCTGCAGCAGAAAGGAAGCGAAATCAGAGGTCCCGAGCGGGTGCCTCACGTGACCGAGTACTTTTCCGCCAGTGCGTTCGATGGCCGTCGTCGCGTCTCGCTCGAGCGCATGGCCAAACGCATAGTCGCTGGTTATGAAAAACCATGTATCGGCGCCGGATCTGGCCATCGCCTGCGGAAGCGTATTGGCTAGCGCATAAGTATCGTAAGTCCAGTGAAATCCGAGGGGCGAACAAGCCTTACCAGTGAGGTCGGAAGTCGCCGGGCCCGAGAACATGGCGATCCTTCCTTTCTCCTTCACGATGTCCTGGATCACTAAGCCGGCCGCGGACGTACCCCCATCGACGATGGCACTGACATTCTCTACGTCTATCCATCGCCGTGTAATAGACGCCGCGATGTCAGCCTTGTTCTGGTGGTCGGCGGTGAGCAGTTCGATGCGACGCCCAAGCACTTTCTCGCCAAAATCCTCGATCGCAAGCCGGGCCGCAATCACCGAGCCCTGCCCTGTTACATCTGCGGAGTTGCCCGATTGGTCGTTGATAACGCCTATACGAACGGGTGCCTCCTCAGCGCGCAGACCCTGCAGCGTGGTAATCGGCGCCATAATCAGGAGCGTCAGCAACGTTGCGCCGAACTTAGAGTTCAACATTTCCACTACCTTCTCTGGAAGTTACAGGCATGACCGCACCCCACATTGTTACGAGGTCCGACAACGTTCGGGCTTCATCAGGTCGCTTGAGGAACTGTGCGCGATTGACTCGCGTCTTTTGGTCGGTCCGAGCTCAAGACCGCATCTGCTGACGCAGCCATCTCGTAGATCGGCTTGCTTGCGGAGACGCCGGCAATTTTTTTCCGGGGCCGGCCTAGACCAGCGCGCCGTAAGATCAATTTGGTGGTGACTCCGCTCCCAGTCGCCGCAACAATTGTAGCAACCGTCGCTGGGGCGCGTTCCTCAATTTTCCCCGCGTCTTTCCATGCCAGAAGAGGAACATGGACGCTTGAACGTTATTGGATAATTTGCAAAGCGAGGCGTTGCAAAACGCTTGCCCTCTCCCGCCGGACTCCTAAACTCGCCCCATGGCAATCCAGAGCGCTATTCCTCGCGGCCTCAAACTGCATGATCTGGGCGGGATGGAGGTCGTCGCGGGACGATACCGCGGCCATGTTTTGCCCCGGCATAGCCACGACGGGTTGATGCTTTCGCTCTTGGGCGATGGCGTGCAGGCGCTCCATTGCCGAGGTGTCACGCATTCGGCCGATGCGGGGACGATCTTGGCGGTGCCGCCTAATGAAGTGCACTCAGCAGAGCCAGGCGTAGAAGCTGGGTGGTTTTATCACTCGATAACGATTCCTTCGGACGTGCTCGAACAACATCGTCCCAAGGGCTCGCGCTTTCTGTGCGAGACCAAAATCTCCGACGCCGGGACGAAATCTGTGCTCCAGACCCTGCTTCGCAGCCTCAATGGCACACCCGTCTTGCAGCAGGAAGAAGCGCTTCTGGAAATGCTGGAATGCTTTCTTACTCGTCACGCCCGTCTTCCGCGGAGGGCATCGCACAAGCCCACGGAGCTGCGGGCGGTCGAGACCTGCAAGTCTTATCTCGCTGCATTTCTTCATCAAAACGTGACGCTGACCGAGCTGGCGCGAATTGCGAGGATCGACCGCTTCCTGCTGGTCCGATGCTTTACGACGATTGTCGGCATGCCTCCGCATGCTTGGCACATGCAACGGCGTCTACACAGGGGTCTTGAACTGCTATCGAAGGGGCAGGCCGTAGCAGACGTGGCGGCTGCCACGGGTTTTGCGGACCAGGCCCACCTTACACGCGCCTTCAAGCGGGTCACCGGCATCACGCCGGGCCGGTTTAGGAAAGACCACCTTGTGTTCCAGTCGCAGACGGCAAACGCCCACCCGCGCTTATTCCCGCTTCCATACCCGTAGGCAACTGTTGCGTCGAAAAGCGAAGAGCCTTTCCCTGCATGGTGCACGCGATCCAGCCGTAATATCCCGGTACCCGAACGTCGGCCAATTCAAACGCAACGATCGATCAAGCGAGCCGTATTTCCCGACTGGTCGGAAAGCCGTGAAGCCCATTGCTTCCAAAAGCCATCGCGTTGGACCGATATGGATCACCGGAAACGACAATCAGGATGTCTTCCGGGCGCTGGACGATCGGAACCAAGCGGTTCGGATCGTCGCTCTCTGCGAATTGCCCGGCAGCAAGACCATCATCATGCAGTTGCCGCAGCGTTCTACGTCCTGGAACAAAGTTTGAGTATTTGCCGATGTAGGCCTCGAACTTCCAAGCAGTAATCCGGGCGTGACGATAAAGCCGATCTCGGAGATCTTCGATATTGCTTCCGGCCTTCGCCAGCGTTTTGGCGACCATCGGACTTATCACCAACAGCGGACGGTGCGTGCCGGGAGCAAGGCCAGCAGTAAAGCAAAGCTCCCAACCGCTTTGACGGATCAGACCGTCAGCCAGGTAGAGCGCGATGTCCTCCGGATCGCGACCGTAGATTGATCCCACGACCGTGTCGCCCGTGAAACGTCCTACCGTTACGACATTGGAGCCTTTCGCGAACCCGCGGCGTTCCGCAAACGTCGTCCAGCCGAGTTTCGAAATTTCCGGCTCGTGCTCGGCCAGGACAAGGCGGGCAGAGTGGCCGAACGTGCATTTGTCGCCTTCACCCGGGCGAAGACCGACAATATTTCGCAGGAAGAGGCGCACGAACCTTCCAACGGTGGTGTTAGCCCTCGCCCCTTCCCGCATTGCGCCGTTTGCGCAATTGAAACCAAGGGATTCGATGACCGGACCGCTGAGCACTATGAGCGGATCGCCACCTGTCGTGTCGCCGCTGTGCTCGACCCCGTATTCGGGACTGGCCATGGTCTCGGCAATGGCAACCAAGACCGGCATGTATTCGGGGGCGCATCCCGCCATTACGCCATTCACAGCCACATTCCAGATTGTCACACCGGACCCGGAGGGTTGAACGCACCCGATGAGCCTGTCCGGGGAATCCTTGGTGAATTTCAAGAAGGCTTGCACCACGTCCGTGGTTGGCGGGACGATCGGCAGGCCGTCGGACCAGCCTTCGGCCCGATAGGTGTCGTTGACCTCGTTAAAATCGCCCGTCGCCACGATCTTCTCGGGCGAATATGATTTTGCTGCCCTTCCTTGAGAAATGGGCTTCGTCGTAAGGCATTTCACCACGGCATGCTGGGTGTGGGACAGCACCATTTCACGCAGCTCTGCGTCACTCAAGCTATCGACATATCCTGGCATCTCCACCACGGGGAGCCACGCGCAACCAAGACCCGGGGATACCGCATGGGCCTGCCCTGCAAAGCCCTCGCACACGAGCGAGGCTGTTGCGATACCGGCTTTCTCCATCACGGCGCTGGCGCGCATGACTGCCGGTGTGCATGCGCCGCAGCATCCGACGCCGGAAACGACCACATCCACGCCATGTTCGGCAAGCTTGCTGGGCAATTCGGCGAGCACTTTATGATCATTGGCGCCGAGCGTATTTCCGAAATTTTCGTAGCCCACGAAAGTCGCATCCGGATAGGCTTCGCGCAAAGCTTCCTCCAGTATCGCAAAGATTTCGTCACCTCGAAAGAGATAGTCCCAGACGAACGCAATCCGGAGACCTGCAAGGGTCGTGGGACGGCGTGCTGGCGCAAATACCTCGATCGAAGGACGACCTCCCGGCCAAACCGTTTGATAAGAAGTACCTTTCGTCATTCGATGTCTTCCTTGAACCTCTAATGTTGCGAAGTTTGCTCAAGTTGGACTCGTAAATATTGAATGATCTTGGACAACCTTGGTTTCTGATGTGAGATGCAAACGGCTTTCGCCGGGTGTCAATCGGCGATGTCGAAACGCCGTCGCCCTAGATGTCCTAAATCACCGCATTTACGTCATTGAGGCGGTGTTCCTGATCGCTAGGATCTGTGCTGCGATTGCAGGAATAGCGGCCGCGAAGGAATCGCGAGGTTCGTTCGAGCGAGCTGTTCAGCAGTCACAGAGCGAGCTTGGCGAGAGTTGCAGGACGAACACGCCCGCTTCTCACTACTCAAGCTAAACTCTGCCGCTCCGATCGGTTCAGCTATCCCAACCGGCATGCATTGCAATGCCCGAAAATCAGGAGGATGCAATGCGAGGCTTGATCCATCACGCGTTCGCCGATCCCGCCGGAGTTCTTGTCGTCGGAGAAGCGCCGGCTCCTACGCCGGGTCCGGGACAGGTGCGCATCCGCACCCTCCTGTCGCCGATCCACAATCACGATCTTTGGACTGTGCGCGGCGAGTACGGCTTTAAATCTGTTTTGCCGGCCATCGGCGGTAGCGAAGCGGTCGGCATCGTCGACGCGACTGGCGAAGGTGTTGACGCTGCTATAGTGACGTCACTCGCGGACGCGCGCATCAAGCGAGACAACGCCAAGAAATTGCTGGGCGAAGGTGTTGATCCCTCGGTTAATCGGAAGGAAGAGCGCCGGAACGCGCGGGCCAATACGTTTGAAGCCTGGCCAAAGAGCTCATGGACAAATTCGAGGCGGTGATAACCTAGCAGAAACCGACGGCCCGGCACAGACATGCCGCGAACGGAAGCTGTTTCCGGACCACCGTCGATCCAGTGTCGCATGCGGCATCCGGGTGTGTGTACCGAAAACCTCATCCGAGTTGATAACGTGACGGAACCGCTTAAACTGTCCTAATGATCGGGCTGCTTTGTTTCGCTCTGGCCATCCTGGCCTCGCCATTCAAGTCGAAGTTGCGGCTTGAAGCCGAGAACGCGGCGCTTCGACATCAGTTGATTGTCTTGAGGCGTAGGCCGCATGGTCGCGCCCAGCTGACCAACTATGATCGATGGTTCTTTGTCCAGCTGTATTGCTGGTTTCCATCGATCCTGAAGGTGCTGATGATCGTTCGGCCTGAAACGCTCTTGCGTTGGCACAGGGCGGGCTTTCGCTGCTATTGGCGTTGGAAATCGCGTCGACGGGCAGGTCGGCCACAGATCGAGACGGAGCTGCGCGCACTGATCCGGCGGATGAGCATCGAGAACCCGCTTTGGGGTGCGCCCCGCATCCACGGCGAACTACTCAAGCTCGGGTTTGAGGTCGCGCAGTCGAGTGTCGCCAAATACATCGTCAAACGACGCGGGCCGCCCAGCCAGGGATGGCGGACCTTCCTGCACAACCACGCGCCGGACATTGCCGCCGTGGACCTGTTCGTTGTTCCGACCATCGGTTTCGACCTGCTCTATGCCTTCGTCATCGTCCGGCTCGGTCGCAGAGATCTTGTCTGGATCAATGTCACAGCCTATCCGACCGCCGATTGGGTCGCGCGCCAGATCACAGAAGCATTCCCGTGGAACGAAGCTCCGCGCTACATGATCCGCGACCGGGATCGCATCTATGGTGCGGTCGTCACACGCCGACTGCGTGCCATGGGCATCCGGGACAAGCTTACCGCACCGGCCTCACCCTGGCAGAATGGCGTTGCTGAACGGCTCGTCGGCTCGATCCGGCGCGAGAGTGTCGATCATGTGATTGTCCTGGGCGAGGCGCATCTGAGTCGCATTCTGAAATCTTACGCCCGCTACTACAACGGAGTCAGAACGCATCGGTCTTTGAACAAGGATGCGCCAGTCTCTCGCTCGGTACAGCGC
>JAQGKC010000385.1 GCA_028290305.1 Bradyrhizobium sp. | reverse complement strand
AGGAACTCGTGCTTTTGCTCGCCGGCAAGAGCGTGACCGAAATTTCCGAAATGCGGACGCGTGGCGAGGTTGACGCGGTAAAGGCGATGATTTCCGCAACACACGACGAGGGGCGGCCTGCCTATGGTCGCGCGACGGTGAAACGACCGCGGCGGAACATTTTTGTCGGAACGACAAACCGGATCGAGTTTTTGGATGACCAGAGCGGCGGCCGGCGGTTCCTGCCGATAGCGGTGCAGGGGGAGATCGATCTGGAGTTTGTCCGGACTTTCCTTCCGCAGCTGGTAGGCGAGGCAGCGACGTTGCAGGCGCGCGGTGCCGACATCAACATACCGCGCGAAGTGTGGGCGATAGCAGGCGAACACCAGGCGGCGGCCACGGCGCAGTCGTCGGCTGAAGTGCTGTTGAGGGATTGGTTTGCCGGCGACGAGCCTTGCTGGATCACCCCCGCAAGCCTGGTGCTTTTGCTGCGCCAGGCGCTTGGCCGCGAAGTGTCCCGAGGGGTATATGCTCCCGTCATGTCAAAACTCGGCTTTAAAAGCAAGTCGCATCGCGATGGTGAAGGCGTGCAACGCGGTTGGGTGCGCGGCGTGCCGCCCACCAATGCGCCGGGCTATGGCCCGCAACTAAGCGTTACGGGAAGGCCCGGGTTACAGCGTCTGCTGGAGCCGCCACGTCCGCAATCTTATCTGCCGCCGCTACCATATTAGGCAAGTCGCCAGTGGCGTGACGCTTGTTGTGACGCTGCGGTTAGAGAAGCGTCACGCAAAAGGTGCCCGGTTTTATTGGCTTGTGATGCTTGTAACGCTATATTCTTTAGACTCTGTAGGAACAGGACCGGTTGCCTAGCTTAGATATGGGTACGGGTACCAGTACAGGTGCTACAGCCCTTCCAGGAAGTGACCGTTACATCGTTACGGCGTTACAGGATTGGTGAGAAGTCGCAAACTTATCCGTTGAGAGTGGCCCGTGGGCATACGCCGGTGGCGTATCTGAATAGAGCGATTCTAGAGCGCTCGGAGTTTCGCGACCAATACGCGCGCGCGAGCGAGGCCATGCGACTGGCGACATGGAGTTCACGAAATGGATACGCCGTCGAGAGCATGCTTGCGTCGGTGACGCAATAAACAAAAGGGAAATAACATGATGCCCTGGAAAACGCCGCGCCCGCCGCGGGATATCGACGTCCTGGCCATTCGCAAGGCCTGTGAGCGCTTCGGCTACGGCCAATCCACGTTCGCTGGCGTGCTTGGTGTTAGCGTGCGAACGCTTCAAGGTTGGGAGCAAAAGCGACGTAAGCCCACAGGGCCGGCTCGCGCATTGTTGTTGACGATTCACCACAACCCGACGGCATATTTCGATGCGATCGCCGCGTGGAATGCGCAGTAGATACTTCAGCGATCGCATACATGCGCGCGAGACCTTGCAGGGTTCCGGGAGCAATACGCACGTGCGCGCAATGCAGCACGCGCCCGATGAACTCAGGAGGTATCGCGTCTAGATCCCGTGAAGGCGTCTTATGGTGTCGGCGCCGCCCGAGCGCGCCGCTTCGCGGGTCGCGGTGGGTCATCGAAGTTGTCCTTGCCGTGCTGTGTTAACGGCACTACGCGGATACGACTTGATGTAGGCGCAAGTGGCGGGGCGCCGTCGAGATGCATTCCGTGCCGCGTATGGAAATACTGCCGCACCGCCGGCCAGAAACGTCCACCCATCTCGATATCCACGGGTGGCAAACCATGTTGGGCTTCCAGATGCGCCGCGATGCGCGACCACTCCTTGCGCGTTTGGGACCAAGTACGAGGATGGCGAGTTCGGACTCGTGGGGATAGAGGGGTGTGGTCACTTGATTCTCGGTCATGGTTCTTTGCCTAATATGCAATCCAAAGGGTTGACCCTCTTTTCCTCGGGCAGGTCGGTGAAAGCAGCTTCCAGTTTGAAGCGATCCCATATCACCCGACCATCGACCCGCTTGGGCCGCGGCATCCTCCGGTCCGACACCATTTCGTCGAACTTGGTCGCGCCAACGCCAACATAACGCGCCGCTTCATCGCGAGACATGCCTCGCGGCGGGTAGGCGACGGGATCGGGGCGCAGCGTCATGAAGCATCGTCCTATGTGGCTGCTGAAAGAACTGTCTGTTAGCGGGCAGCGCGGTCCGCGTTAAGACTCAATCGTTGTATTCCCATGATGTAACGCCACCTAGATTGCTCCAGATTGCATCGACGCCGGCCTCTAGAGGATCGTAAACAGTTAGGCGCTGTTTGAGCCACGCAAGCCACTCGTCGCGTGATCGCCCGCCGGCTAAAGGGTCATCACCCATTGTCGCCCTGGCCTCAATTTCTGCGATCAGTGACCTGACTTTGTTGACAGTATTACAACGTTCGGAAAACTCTAAAACTCTTCTCCATCGATTATTGTCAGTCCTTCGCCGCGCCGTCTCCTGCTGCCGTTTCCGTTCGGCATCAATCCGAATTCGCTCTTTTTCTTCTGCATCAACTCGCTTCTGTTCCAGATACGGCACAGCGATGGACAAGGTAGCTAAGATATCCTTGATCCGATTTTCCAACGGGATATCCAGAGTATCGGACCAAAGCGATTGAGTCCCGGGGCGCAGACCCGTCAGAAATTTAAAACGCAGTTCGCCAGTCGCCGCCTTTTCCTGCGTCCACTTTTGGTCCGGATTAAATGTAGATCGTTCTTCCGGTTTGAGCGGCCGACGAAATTGTCGCCTATACTCCTCCAAAGAAAAATCGACCCGGTTCTTACCCTTTTGAAGGCTCCCGGCCGTTATCACGCTAAAGCCGACCTTGCCGGCCTCCTTGAGAAACGTGTTGAGGATTCGGTGTCTGCGGTGATCCAGTTCCGTCAGAGCTCCAACGCGTGAGGAGGTGTCGCCCCACCTGCGCTGTTCCCGTTTGGCTTCTCTGAAATCACGATCATGCTCGGCGATAAGAGCTGCGACCGCCGGATGCTGCCCGCGCAAATTTTCGCAGACTTCCACCGTCTTAAATTTCTCCAGTGCTTCCGCAAAGTTCGCCTCGGCCTCCAGCTCATCTTTCGAGCGTTCCGGTGTTGGGGAAATGGTAACGTCATCCGGAATGCCTTCCCTTGCTGGAGGCAGGATGGCCTTCTCAGGTGATCTTCCAGCGTTCACGCGGAGCCAATATCCTGCCGGTGGGTAGGGGACGTTTAGTCGATCACATATTTTGGCAAGTCCCGTGCCGGTGACTCCATACTGTGGGCCCAGACGCATCAAAGGCGTCTTCCAAACTTGGTCGTATAATTCCGCGCGACTCAGTCTGATCGGCGTTTTCGGTTTGTCAGTTTCCATAGCGGCCCGGCCAGCAACCAAGGTCGCGCACCATCGCAACCCTTCAACAATTAGGCGCAAACGCGTGGCCAAGAGCAAGGGAAATGCGCGAATTCTCTAAACGTTGACATTTCGTTCTTAGTTGCTGGGTTGCGACGTCCGCTTCGGTGCCGATGGAAGCAGCACATTCGCTATTGCTATCGTCCTGCGGTTGCGCTCTCATCATTTACATTTACGCCGATCCCGCACGACGTTGGATTTAGCAAATGAGAGTTGCCGCCGTCACTATCGGGATCGTCTTGCTCTGCAGCCCGGCGGCCGCTCAACCGGTCGATCCTACAGAAGCAGTCCTTCAATCTCGCAAAGTCTTTGACGACTGCGTTTACGAATCTGTCGCGGCTCAACTTCACCAAATGCCCATCGGCGCTAGACGAAACGCCGATTTCAGTGCATTAGGCGAACAGGGCTTTCTGGCTTGCGCGACAGAAGAACGCGTTCTCGGAATGAACCTCGCTGTTCACAACGTTTCGCCCCAAGTCGTGCAAGTCGCCCTGTTGGGAATAAGAGCGCAGGTTAAGCGAACTCTCCGCGACATTGCCGCGAATCCAGAGAACTACGGCGCCAGTCAGAAAGCTCAAGCAGTGAAGTCACCGATCGGTGAGACTGGAGGCTTCTTAGTTCAGGTAGCATCACAGCGTAACGAGATCGAGGCCAAGGCATCCTACCAGGCACTGCAGGACGAGTTTCCAGCGTTACTTGGATCGCGCAGTCCCGTGATCAAGCGCGCCGATCTCGGCGGCAAGGGTGTCTATTACCGCGCCTTGGTTGGTCCGTTCGGGACGCCCGATGAAGCTTCGCAATTTTGCGGCAGCCTAATAACAGCCGGTGGTCGGTGTGTTGTTCAGAGGAATTAGATAAATATAGCCAATATGCGGCTCGCAAAAGCACCGAACTGATCGCACGCTGATTCAAGCGGAGGGCCTCGGCCGCTCTCAATAGCACCGAGGTCTGCACCGATGATTGCGCGTATTTCAAATTTTCAGAACGCTGTGGCGAATCCTAGCGAGCTTGCGAATGACACGCTTCGTGGCGCCGAAGAGATCGCTGAATTCCTCTACGGCGATCGCACCCAACGCCGCAAGGTTTATCACAATGCTAGTCCCGCCAGCGTGAATCCGCTTCCGACGTTTCGAGACGGCAACCTGATCTGCGCTCGGAAATCTACTATCCTTGAATGGATCAAGGCGCAGGAGGTGCGCAGCATGGCCGGGGCACCACACGAAGCCAAATCGTCGGGCGCTAAGGTCAAAAGAACGATGGCGCATGAAGATTAGCACGCTGAATGCCATAGCCACAGCCCATTCGGCATTCCATAGCCGCAATTCGTAATCGCAGCCGGGTTGGCGACAAACTGGCGAATTTCCCTCGAATCAAAGCCCATCTGCGACAGATCGTGCCACAGCATCTCCTGGCAATCGTCGTTTTCGTATTCGCGGCGGACCCGCTGCAGGCGAGCGGCGTAGAGAAGAGACTCCGGATCGATGCTTGTGATGGAGGTTGCATCAACCTCATGGGTCGCGCCGGTTCGGTCGGTCACATGAACATAGCGGCGGGGGACGCCAAAGAACACCGCGCCGGGCAGTTCGCGGAAATAGCTGATCACGGCGGTGGAGGGGAGGGTGGTGGATTTGCGGTTGCGGCTGGCCATTCTGGTTGCTCCGATTGCGGGCAGGGATCAGGCTGCTTGGAGGCAGCGGATTTCGTCGCGATAGATGCTAATTGTCTTCTTCCAATGAGGGCCGCTATCGATCAAGTTCGCGCGTACGATAAGGGCTTGAAGCGTTGCGATGCGTTCATGGCGGACCAGCGGTGAGAGGGCCGCGACGCGCCTTTCCTCTAGGATTTCAGCCCATGCTTGACGGAGCGCCCAGGCGAAGCATTTCCGACCGATGTCCGAGAACTTGATCTGCGGATAGCGATAGGTGCTCCGAAAGATTGCCCAGGCCCGGCGCATGAGAAGTGATCGGTTTATTTTGGGAGCTGTTGCGGTGGTTTTTGACATTGATATCCTCGTTACGCTGTCGGCATTCCGTAGGAGGTTACAATCGCCGAGCCTCGCGCCACCGCAGCGATATCGGCATATTCCCAGCCAAGGCCGTGCAGCGTGTCGAACAGCGTTTCCTCAACTCCGTCGACCTTGTATTCGTCGATCGCGCGGCGTTCCGTCAGCGCATCGTGGCAGCCGTCCTGAAGGTCGGCCAGAGAGAAAAAGATCACGCCGGGCAGGGCTTCTGCGGTGATCTGGAAGCGGTTCAATTTCGGGGTGGACTTGTGGGCGGTGCGGCTGGCCATCTTGTTTGCTCCGGTTCGGGTTGGTGATAGCCAACATAAATCATTGCCTATGATAGTCAACATAAATCATTCCCAATTATAAACATTGACAATTCGTTTTTATCAGCGCCACAGTGGAAGCCTGTAACGGAGTATCGAAGATGAAAATCACGGGGGCACAGATTCGTGCGGCGCGGGCCTTTGTACGCTGGACAATTGCAGACCTGGCGAAGGCCGCCGACGTCGGTCTTTCAACAATTCAAGAGGTTGAAAAAATCGACGGCGAGCCGCGGATCGAATCCACGTTGCAGTGGCGATCGGATGCGCGCAACGAAGCTTTGACGAAGATACGCAGTGCACTGGAGAAGGCCGGCATCACGTTCCTGCCGGATTCCGCTCACGGGGTCGGGCTGCGAGGGAAACACAAGAGGTAATGTGGAGGCCCCTGGCCTTGCAACGGGTCCGCTGATCGCGGCAAAGTTGCAGACGCCGGCCGATACGAACCTGCGCATTAGCCGTCCGCGCGGCTTTGCCGGTCCGACGTCTACGCATCACCAGGACCGGCCAAGAGTTTTCGACCGAACCTATTGGAAACGAATCTCATTTGGCTGTCGTCGACGCCATAGACGTACTTCCGCGCTCGGCTCGCCATCTTGTCGTTCATTCGACGCATAAACTCCTTGGCGGGGAGTCGTTGAAGTTGTTTTTCGACGTCTGCCGTGTTCGTGGCTAGAAAACACTGCATCGGGCTGATCGGATGACTAGATGCGAATCGGGTTTGCCTATGCCGTTCGTCATGACGAAGGGTCGATCGGACGTGAATAAATGTAGTCCCCCAGTGAAGGTTACTACACCATTCGTAGGGCATGCGCCCAGTATGGATATGGCCAAAGCACTTTCGCCGGCATGCTTGGCGTTTCGAAGCGGGGAACAGGGACGCAGAAAAGCGACGGGCCGGCGCGTGCGCTTCTGGTGACGATCGCGCATAACCCGAAGGCGTATTTCGACGCGGTTGCCGCGTGGAAATACGCAATAGATACGTCAGCGGCGCGTACAGCAAATAAAATCAAAGCCCGCGCAAGCGGGCGTTCTTGCTTTCTTGCCCCCCTGGAAAAAGCCCCGGCCGATCCATTCCGTTCCGCCGCCTCAGCGTCGCACTGGTATCACCGAACGGCCACACGAAAATCAAACGTTGACCGGATTTCGCGGATAGAGGTTTTTTATCCTGCAAACCGAAAAAGGAGTGACCATGCGCATCTCCACAGCATCCGTCATTATTGCGGCACTCTGCCTCGGAACGCCTGCTCTCGTGCAGGCACAAGGAGCACCCTCGCAACCCAAGGCGCAGGCGCAGACCCCGTCTGATCAATCCAGCACGGCTATACGGAGTATACAGGTCGTCGACGTCAAGGACCTGAAACCGGCGTTGCGCTCGCAAGTCGACGAACTCGTCAAGCGCACAAGCGAGAAAGATATACAGTCACTTCGGGCTTCTATTGACGCGTCACCGGAAGCGGCATCCGCGCTTAAGGCCAAGGGCCTGAGTTCGTCACATGTCGTTGCTATCAACGTCGTCGACGGCGTCCTGACGTTGTTCACCAAGAAAGCTTGAAATCAGGATTACTAAAACTAGCGTAGAGAGCTGCATGCGGGATAATCGGGATTGGGAAGGCAGCTTTCGAAGGTTCGCCATTATCGCTGTAGTGTTCCTTGTGGCGGTTGCTATCCTGAGAGGGGGACCGTGGAACATTACCCATGTTGCGCCTAATCCCGGACCGAGCGGAACACCGGGGTCGACGGTGCTAGACGAGACCCCACCCCCAGCCGTGGGTCCCTCAGAGACAACCACAGGAGTGGCGCGCTAATTGCGTCGCGACCGCCGCTGCGTCGGCGTCATCCCTCGTTCAGTCGCATGTGAAGCCCTGCGGTCACGCATACTAAGACGCGACGCTCAGTCCGTGTGACCCGCGACACGAGTTCGAGGTTCAAAGGCCCTCTTTACTGGGGGCTTTCTTCTTGTCCGACATCTGGGCGCTTGCTTTGCAGCACCTCACGCCGGTGTGCGTTCCCGAGAAGCTTGGCCAACACCTCGGCTTCGGTGAGCCAAAACAACTCATCCTCGCCGTCCATTTTGGCACGCTGGCGACAGAATGCTTCCATCGCGCGGTAGTGCTGTAACGTTTCCATACAAGATTCTCCCCATGTCTCCTTTCCGTAGCAATCGGCATGCCGACCACATGGCAAGGGTGATCATGAGCGTTGGATCTGATGACGCGACTGATCGCGCTTGGAATCACTGCCGACGAGATCCGCTGGCACTCTGACTATCCGGGACGGGGGCCCTTGTGCTTTGAAGCATTTCGGATCGGTAAGGCACCCCGAGTCTCCGTTGGCATGGCAGGGTCACGCCGAGCGCCGAGTACACTCGCTGCGCCACGATGGGCGGGCACAATACCTCAGGCCAGCCCGAGCCGCTTCTGCACCCGAATGACTGTCGCTGCATGCCAGGCGCCTCCGGCGGGCGTTCCAACCTTGCGTTCGTTCAATGCTGCAGCAATCTTGCGGGCGGACAGGCCGGTAAGTTCGTCGAGTACCGATCGCAATTTCTCGGCGCGCTCAATGGCGTCCTCGCGAGCCTGGGCGCCATAAGCTCTAAGGCCGCCTAGCGCCACACCCTGCGCCTTCTTGGCCGCCAGAGCGTCCTTGGTGCGGCGGGAAATCATGGCGCGCTCTTTCTCAGCCAACGCGGCGTAGAGGTGCAGCATGAATGGATCCGCGTCGGCACCGAGTTCAGCCACGATAAACGGTGTTTTATGAGTCATCAGTCCGCTGATGAAATGTACATCGCGGCTGAGACGGTCGAGTTTTGCCACAATGATCGGGGATTTCATTTTCTTTGCCGCCTTCAGCGCTGCGGCGAGCTGCGGTCGCCGGTTGAGCGCATCGGCCCCCTTTCCGGTTTCGACCTCCTGAAACGTTTGAACCAGGTCGAACCCCTCAGTCTCGGCGAATCGGGCGAGCGCCGCTTGCTGTGCTTCGAGGCCCAGGCCGGATCTTCCCTGCTGGGCAGTTGAGACGCGCGTGTAGGCGACTGCCGTTTTCATGGGTTTTGACCTGGTTTTGAAACACCTCAATGAGCATTGATATGTTCCACATCTGAGCGTAACAGGTCAAGGGGTATTGTTACATTTGCTGCAGCATATGGGGCGCCCGGCCGGCGACCACCTATTCGTAGCGGCTTGCGATTTGTTCTCTTTATGTTCTAATAGCGCCATGAGCGATCACCCCGCATCTTGGCGAATGCCCTCCCCCAAGCAGATGGAAAAACTGGCATCTGGCCGACTGCAGACCTCCGAGAGCAACGATCCTGCTCCGGACAGCACTCTACCGCCGGAATACTGGGAGGACGTCCTACAGGACCCCCGCGCCGGCGGGAAGCCATGGCTACCCATCCAGCAGATGCGCCTATCGGAGATTCCCCGCGAGCTTCTTCGGGTCGAATGCGCTCGATGCTCCCGTTGCGTCGAGATACAGCGCCTCGACGCGGTCAAACTCTATGGGCCGCATGCGATCTGGAAGGATGTTGGCTGGCGTTTGCTCGACGACGGCTGCCAGGTCCGGACAGGACGCCACGAAGAGGACGGCTGCTGGCCGAGTTGGTTGCGCTGACGCTGGCGGCAACGGCGGCGCTGCGCTTCTCGACGGCGTCATCGCCGTAGTCAAAACGTGGTACAATCTCAGATATGCACTACTAGCTGTCTGAGACGGATAGCTCTGACGGTAGTCGCAGAGTAAGGTTTTTCATCATGGGAACCCGCTGTTAAGCGCCGCTCGCTTAAAATAGTCACCCGATCGAACACTCGAAAACGCAGAGGAGTACGCATGTTCGCCAAACAACTCGTCGCGCTCCTAAACTCGCATATCGAGGGGGACGAAGAGCAATTCCTATCGGTCGCGCTTCAAGTTGCTGCACACGAAGCGCGTGAGGGTCGGAAAGATGAGGCAGAAAAGCTTAAGCGGTTGGTGCAAAAAGCTCGCGATCGAGGTCGTCAGCGAACCGCTTCGGGTCAAGCTCCTATCCCACTCGCGAGGCCGCCTGGCGAATTGCAGGGGTTGGTAGAGAGTTCGTATCCAAAAACCAGCCTATCGAGCATGGTTCTTTCAGATGCCCTTCGGAGCCGTCTCAGCCGCGTCGTACTGCAACAGAGAGAGCGCGCGACCCTGCGTGAACATGGTCAGGTGCCCACGACACACTTACTCCTGGTCGGACCACCCGGAACCGGTAAGACTATGACCGCGGCTGCCCTTGCCGGGGAGTTGCGGCTACCGCTATTCACCGTGCGCTTGGAAGGCTTGTTCAGCAGATTCTTTGGCGAGACCGCAGGAAAATTGCGGCTGCTCTTCGACGAGGTCGCGAAGGTGCGGGCCGTTTATTTGCTAGACGAATTTGATGCCATTGGCACTCGACGAGGCGAGCGGAATGACGTCGGTGAAATCCGGCGTGTGCTGAACTCGGTGCTCGCCTTCATGGAGGAGGCGAATTCGACAGACAGTGTTGTCGTTGCCGCGACAAATCATGTCGAAATACTCGATAACGCACTTGCTCGTCGGTTTGACGAAGTGATCGAATACGCCCTGCCCGATCCGGGTGCTGCCAGAACTCTGATTGAGCGCCGCCTTGGCAAATTTAAGATATCGCCCGAATTTTGGTCCACTGTCGCGAGTTCGCTGACTGATCTCAGCCAAGCCGAGCTTGTTCGTGCTGCGGACGTTGTCGTCAAGGATGCGATTTTGTCTGGATCCGGAAAGGCGTCCCCGGAGTCACTCGAATCGGCGCTCCGAGACAGACAAGCTTTTCGAGAGAAATTTGATAGGCCACTTGAGCGATAAGCGCTCGCCACTCATGATATCCTCTACCGAAAGATTCGCGTAGTGGGAGTGGGGCATTTCGAATGGCCAATACCGATTTTGACGCGCGTGATCTGGCGCACATTTCCATAGACGCTTGGCGGGAAGCGGCACATTACGGTTACCCCTCACGCAACCAGTCTCGGAAACCTCTGCGCGATAACTATGTCGCGCACGCTCAAGGTTTGTTGGACCAGCTCTCGAACGCCGTTGGCTTAATGCCTCTGCCAGGAGCCGATCAAAGGTTGGCAATCGACGGATTGGGCGCCGGCGTCCTGGTTGAAGTAGGGACTCTGATGCCCGCGGAAGGATCTCGGTCCAAGGCTGCGAAGATTCCCACCGCTCTCGATTTTCCTTCACAAGATATCGTCGTACTTCGAACATCGCGTAATGAAGACCGGACGGAGAGCGCTGTACTTTTTATCCCAGACAATGCGCGAACATTCTTGGAGGCACGTATCGTTGCCTACGGCAGCGAAAATTTGGGAAACCAGAAACGCCCTGACATTGACCGCTTCGAGAACATTGAAACAATTCAGGCCGCTGCGGCTGAATCCCTTTTTGTCGGAATGGTTGATTTTGCGGACGGCCGTCCGGCCTGGTGGGAGCTATGGGTGCGCGAGGCCGAGGGACGTGCCGATGCGGTGGAGCATGCCGCTCGAAACGGGGGCTTTGACGTTCGACCCGAACGTCTTATTTTTCCGGACACCGTCGTCCTCTTTGTCCATGCTCGATCGGACCAAATTCTGCTATTTGCGCGGCGCACCCCTGGTGCGATTGCCGAGATTCGTCGAGCAACAGGCACTATCGAGCCGTTTCTTGAACGCGGGAATCTCGTTGTTGCGCAGCATGATTTCGTCGCAGAACTGGCAACAAGGATCACCCCGCCTGCGGGCGAAGTGCCTCTCGTTTGCATTTTAGACACCGGCGTGTCGTCAGCACATCCGTTGATCGCGCCAGGACTGCAGAATGCTTGGGCGTATGACAATGAATGGCTAACGGACGACCATGAGCCTAACGGAGGCCATGGCACCGGCTTGGCAGGACTGGTTCTCTACGGCGATCTCGAATACGCGATGAATGATCGACGACAAATCGTGCTGAATCACGCCGTCGAGTCCATGAAAATGCTTCCTCCGCGTGGCTTCCCACCGAATCATCCACCAAGCTACGGTGTTATCACGCAGGGGGCGGTCGCAGCCGTTGAGATTTCACGCCCCGGTGCTACGCGTAGCTTCTGCATTGCGAGTTCTACGGCAGACTTCTCATCGGCAAGGCCTTCAACATGGAGCGGCGCTATCGACCAAATTAGCGCAGGTTCAATGCCCGGTGATCGCATAAACTCGCCGCGCGCGACTGCGACGCCGAAACGGCTTGTACTAGTTGCGACAGGTAATATCGCTGGCGGAGAGCGCGGGGCCGTTACTTCGCCTCAGCCGGTCGAAGATCCGGCTCAAAGTTGGAATGCACTTTCGATCGGCGGATATACCACCAAGGAAACCTTACCTGTCGAGCAGGGACGCCCATTAGTCGCAGCCAATCACCGCAGCCCTTATAGCCGCGACAGCGCAATGCTTCCCGACGATCTAACGCCGATCAAACCTGAAGTTCTGTTTGAAGCCGGCAACATGGCCATTGATGACAGCGGCTTCTGCAGTTGGCACCCGGCCTTGTCACTCTTGTCGGCCGGGTCTGATGTGGAGGGTGAACCGTTGGTGCCCTTCTGGGCAACGAGTGCTGCGGTGGGAATGTCCGGAAACTTTTTCGGACGGCTTGCTGCAGACCTTCCAGGTTATTGGCCGGAAACGTACCGAGCGTTAGCGGTGCAGTCTGCAGCATGGCCGCAACCGATCCGCGCGCGCCTCGTCGGAAGAGGCGCCCACTGGAAAACAGGAACTAAAGCTGAAAAGCAGAAGGTATTGCGAGAAGTGGGGTACGGCGTGCCCAATCTTGATCGAGCGATCAAATCGGCACGGAACGATTTGAACCTCATCGCGCAAGCGGAAATACAGCCCTTTGCGATTGGCGCTGATGGGCGCACCGCAGTCTTCAACGAGATGCACTTTTATGATCTGCCTTGGCCCAGGGCTACTCTCCAAGCCCTGGAGAATGCGATCGTCGAGATGAAGGTGACACTATCTTATTTTGTTGAGCCAAATCTCACAGGCCGTGCAGCAACGCGGCCCGATACCTACCGGTCCTTTGGTCTACGTTTCGATATGAAAAAGCGGAACGAGACGCGTGTTGCATTTCGACATCGGGTCAACGCCAGCCAAGCGAAAGACGAAGTGGAAGCCGAAGGGGAGACAAGCTGTTGGCTACTGGGACCAAAATCGATTCAAGCTGGTTCTCTTCACTGCGACATTTGGCGCGGGCATGCCGTTGACCTGGCACTGCACGATGCGATCGCAATCTATCCGGTTGGAGGATGGTGGAAGTCTCATGTTGGGCAGCGCCGCATGACAGACAGAGGCCGCTATGCGCTCATTCTGTCCATTGCTGCGCCCGGGCAGAGCGTGGATCTCAGTACGGAGGTTAAGGTTTTAGTCGAGGCAAGGGCGGCCATTCTGGTCGAAGGATAAGGAGACGACGATAACGCTGATCCTTCCCAGACAAGTTGGACCGGGCAGCGCTTGGCCAGTTCAAGTCGGTGCGCTCTGGCATAGCGCTTGGGACGTCGAAAGCGTTCTTCAGAAGTTCTGTAAGCAGATTTTCGGGCTGACAGGCGATGAGCAGTTTCCTTACTGTCTTGTGGGCAGTGGGGCAGCCATCCAGATCGCCGGCCGGCACTTCGTTTTCTGCTGCCGACATCAAGTCAGTAGGTATTCGCCCGACAAGATTGCGATCCCTTTATCATTCGACAAAAAGATAATGAGCGCCACAAGCACGCGGGTGGTCCGGATAACAGACGACAACAAAGATGAAGATACAATCGATGTTTCCGCCTTCGAGTTCGACATCGAGCGCTATGGCGTCGCCAATCTGACCAGCAAGTTTTTCCCTATCGATGACGCGCGCACTTGGCCGACCGGGACGGCACAAATGCCGTTTATGGCGTTTGGCTATCCGTCGGGACGTCAACTCTTTGACGAAGACCATATCGGAGCCAGATGTATCGAGGTGCAAGCCGTGTACGACGGCGGCTCATCATCACCCCATCTGCAGCGAATGAAGATGCAAAAACCCATGGACGCTGACGGCATGAGCGGTGGCCCGGTATTCTACATCGGCGGTGGGCCAGGGAGTTACTTTGCTGGCTTTGCGGGCATGTTGCTGCGCGGCGGGCGCGCCTCCGCCTATCTGCATTTCATGAGTGCAGGATTTTTGCTTGATCTTGCCCTTGAGGCGTCGACCGAGCCGTGGACGTAAGCGCCCCTCGCAAGGCCGTCGCGTCACTCGCCGAGCGAGAATCCAGCCGGATACCCGCGGGCCATCGCGCTAAAGTTTGCATCGCCCGCGGTATGAATGGCGCGCACAGCCTCGGGGCCAAGGGCCACCATCGAGTAAAGGTCAAAGGCGCCGCGATCTGGCCGACAGCCGAGCGTGCGTGCAAATGCTGCCACCACGGCTTTACCGGCCGAATACCAGTGATTTGTATTGGCAACCGGTACGGCAATTTCGAGAATGCGAGGTTGGCCTATCTCGGCAACGAGCTTTTCCAGTCTTTTGTCCTCAAGCCAGAAATAGGTTGCTTCACCGCCCCAGTTGCCGAGTAGAAGTTCAACCCCACTGTCATCGCTAAGTACCGGGTTGGATGTCATCCAAAATTTACCGAGCCGACCGGGTCGCTGTTCTTTGTGGTGGCATGGACTCGCGGCGAAGAGGGCTTTCGCGTCAGACGTGGTAAGTGACCCTAATGTCACTAGCGCATCGAGTCTGCGCTGGAGGGTATCAAGGGACCCGGGGTAAATTCCGTTCGTCCGAATGATACGGACTTCATCGTCAACCAGGCGCGTGTAGTGCCATGCCCGGATCGTTCTCGCCTGCATGATGTCGCGGCCGACCGCTTCGAGAAACGCTAGGTACCCGGAAGCATAGGGGTTGCTGGCGTATGGCATCCAGCGATCCGACGCCTCGCGCTCCTCAAACTGACGGCGATCTGTGGTCAGGTAGTCGCGGACCAATTGCTCACTGGCGCGCAGCTCGGAGATTAACCCCTGATCGAAGGTCTCGGTGTCCCACACATCGATCAGAGTACTCAAGGCTTCTTGGCCAAACGTTTCTGAAGGTCGTGGGGTAGGACGTAGATATACTTTGCCAACTCCCGAATGAACTCGACAAGCTGACTTGCATCTTCCATCGAAACGTCGACCGTCAAATCGTGCACGGCATCGTTCCCCAGCAAGCGCACTTCCTTGGACCAGGCGGCCAACGTCGGCAACAGCACTCCCCTATCGGCCAGATTTTTTAGACGCTGTACCAACACCCCCTTCGTTTCACCCTGATCTACCACGATTCCTTCAAGTGCGGATCGGGCCATCGCAGTCCCTGCCCGCGGGCAATCAGACGCTAGACACTTGCATGCCTCATCGAACGCGCTGCGGACCGGCGCCGGCACGCTATCGTGCAAAACTGCACCGGGGACCGGCCACCAGTGATGGCCCCGCCATGTTTGGTAGCCGACGGGTCTATAGGTACCGCGGCTGGGCGCATCGCCAACCCATTGAGTTTCTACGACCACGAATCCTTGGCGGCAGTGTCGGCAACGGAAACCCGTGGTGCGCTCGTCGAAGGTTTCGTAGGCCGCCTCACCGCGTGGCGGGTGAGCCGTTCCACCATCGAATGTGATCGGCAGATGACCCGTGGTATCGAAACTCGATTGCTTGTCGCAGCGGGGGCATAAGCCCGACGGTCGATGTGAGTCCGGTGGCCCGTCGTTCGCCTCCGGAAGCGGCTCACCGGACTTTCCCTTGCGCCCCCATAGGCCAAACATGCACGCCTCCGAATCCTTGCTCGCTGGTGGAACGTTAGCCGAACGACAGAGCCGTTTCATGTGCCAACCGTGTCACATGGAGAAATCAGGAGTGGATGGGAAGTGGGGAGGCTACAAAACCAAGTGGTAAGCGCCGATTCCGGTCGAAAACCGGTTTGCACCGCAGGCAATACCGCAACGTTATCAAAGGGGCTTTATCCCCGCGGTTTGCACGCATGTCATTGATAGACCTGATGATCGCCGGGACTCTTAATCATCGGGTCCCAGGTTCGAGCCCTGGTGCGCCCACCAATCCTTTCAAGAGCTTAGCAGTCTAGCCAAGCGCCTATTCCGACAAACCGGCTGGTTTTGTTCGCTCGGCGCGGCGCTTTTGGGCACCGGAAACAAACTGCTTCCGGGTCCGCTTCGCGTACGTTGGTAACTGCCGCGCCGACCGGTGGCGTCCTGCCGCGCGCAGCTCGGCATCGGAGAGATCGGAGTCTGCTCCTTCCGTAAATCCGCCGTGGCGAAACGACGTGAAGCTAAGCTCGTCGCGAAGCCCGGCCGCTCGAATGATGCGCTTGACCGTGGCACGCAGATATCGAGCCCGCCGCGTGGCGTTATCCAAGAAAGGGGGACTCTACCGCGGCGATGGCCGTGATTGCGCCGGAACACGAGGCCGCCCACCGTCTGCTCTTTTATGGCGTCCAACTCCGGCATCAACTCCGGAAACAGCTCCTTGCCCGTTTCATCGAACAGGGGCCACCATGCTTCCTCACCAGTTTTGGGGTGAACGACACAGACGCTATTTGGCCGCGCCGCAAAGAGCTTTGTACCTTGTTCATAGGTTCGCTTGGTGTGGGGACTTTCCATTTTTGTTGCTTCTTGAACTCATGAACCAGCCAGTCGAGGGACCCCTTGGCGAGTCCTTTGGGTGCAAGGTCCGACAGGCCGCCCGTCCGCCATGAATCAAACGCCGGAAGCAAAACGTTTTCGGTGCGGGCGACTGCAGCATCATAATAATTCTGACCGAGCGCGTCGGCTTCGAGCTCACACCCTTGCTTGCGCGCCCAGGTGGGCGGTTCAAAGAAGTATGCCCAGCGGCCATTCTTCAGCGGCTTGCGGCGGCAGTATCGGGGCAATTTTAAAGCGGTTCTCAATGGCTTCATGTGAGCGCTGCCAAGTCGACTTTTGCCAGATTCTGCCTGACCCTGATTCCAGGAGCAACGTGTTCGTCAACAATAACCTTGACCCAAATGGCTTCCCTGGCCCGACCCACGCCGCGATACCGGGTGGGAGGTGGAGCTTCGCCGCGAGAAACAGCGAGCACTAATTCGCGCACGCTCCTGAAATCGAGATATGCCGCCAGCATGTCTATTCGCATTTCTGCCGGCCACGCACCGTTCACAGGATAGCGGGCGGAAAGGGAGTTGCGCCGAGCTGAGGCGCTGCGCATTTTCGGTGCAAGCGCCAGCTCCGGTTCCTTGAGCCCGGCGACACCCTTGCGCTTTTGAGCGACGGTCTCTTTCATCGTAACGCCGTTTAATATCGATTGCACGGTGATGATCCCGACAACCATCGGCACTACGATGGACAACAACAAAGGAAATCAGAGTCCAAGAATGGGATAGAGCCGGCGTCTTCAGTCGTACGGCTTCCGGTCCTGGCGTACCGGATCGAAGTCTATCGTCGTGCGAAAACTTGCGCGCTTCGGCAGCTCGGAAGCTAACAATAGTTTCGTCATGGCTCGGTCCTATCGGGCCTTGAATTCGGAACGCCAATCCGCCACAAAATTTAAGACAGAGTTCTGTCGAACAATTTGCGGCATATGCTTGCGGAATGCGGTGGACGAAGCTCGCTATTTCGACAATTTGCGGACGTCGATTGTGCGTGACGTTGCCAGGACTGTAATTTCGAAATGATCTGTCTGCACGATATCTAAAATGTTGCGCGGCCGGTGCGCGACAACGTTGACACCAGTTTGACGACGGAGGCTGTCATAGATTAGTCCCGCTGCACCCGACGAGCGAACCTCCTCACCAAGTTTTTGTGACGCGTCATAGCGTTCGCTGGCATACACATCGGAACGCGTCACCTGTTGTCCTCTAATATCGAGATAGCTCCCAAGCAGCGTTGCGGCATAGGCCCGGTACGTGCGGCTCATCGTGGCTACGTCGCGAGCAACCGTTTCGCGTCGCAGGTGGTGACCGACCTCGGCTGCCGCCGTCCGAATATCGTCAGCTGCGTACCAGGCGCCGAGCTCCGGTCCGTTGAATCTCATTCCACCGGGAGCGACGTGGAGAAACGCTGCCATAACGATGCTAGCGTTGGGCGCGCCATACACCCATTCGCTCTGCGGCAGCCGATCAATGCGATCGGCCACGAGCCGGTCGTTCGTCCAGCCGACGAGTTCCATCGCCGCCGAAAGATCTGCCGTCGTCGCAACCGTATCGAACAGTCCGATGGGCGGAAATTGGGAGGGGATCAGGCGATGGGTAGGCCGCGGCGCGGGCGCAACAGTGTCCGTCACCGGAAGACGATTTCCGTGTCGTTGTAAGGTGTGAATGCCTCATCAATCGTGTTGGGCTGCATGTAGAGGCCGCCACGCGCGCCGTCGAGGAAACGGCGGACCGAGAGCAACCCATCTTGTGAGCCGCTGGTGACGAGGTCGAGCGGCGGTCGCCCGCCGAAGACCACAGCGTCGTGTGCGGTCCGCAACCACTCAGCACCGAGCCGTTCAGTCAGAAAGAGAATTCCAAGAGCTTGATGGATACCGAGCACCGCAGAAATCCGCGTGAGGACGTCCACATCGAGGGTGAAAGCGCCATGCTCGCGCGCCTGCTTGCACCAGTTGTGATATGTGGATCGTGCGGGATACCCAAGGACCAGGAGACGCTGCTCTTCGGTTAATCCCCATAGGTCAGCAATGGCCAGGAAGGTGCGCAAAGCAGGGGGGCTGAGCCGCTTTCGGTTGGCCGGCGCAAATCGTGAGTTATCAAGCCGCTGCGGTCCTCTTTCAGTATCCGCCGGGCTCCGCTCACTGTCGTTCACGGGTACGCTCCTATGTCCAGATACGAATATAGTCCAAAACCGGACAAGACGCAACCCCTGTGTGTACCGAGAACCTCATCTGAGTTGATGACGTGATGGAATCGCCTAAGCTGGCGGAATGATCGGGCTGCTCTGTTTCGCTCTGGCCGCCCTGGCCTCGCCATTCAAGTCGAAGTTGCGGCTTGAAGCTGAGAACGCGGTGTTTCGACATCAGTTGATTGTCTTGAGGCGTAGGCTGCATGGTCGCGGCCGGCTCACGAACCTTGATCGCAGGTTCTTGATCCAGCTGTATCGCTGGTTTCCATCAATCCTGAAGGTTCTCACAATCATGCGGCCCGAGACGCTCGTGCGTTGGCACAGGGCCGGCTTTCGTTGCTACTGGCGTTGGAAGTCGCGCCCACAGGGCGGGCGACCGCAGATCGACACGGAGCTGTGCGGATTGATCCGGCGAATGAGCGTCGAAAATCCGCTTTGGGGCGTGCCACGCATCCACGGCGAACTGCTCAAGCTCGGGTTTGAGGTCGCGCAGTCGAGCGTCGCCAAGTACATGGTCAAACGACGGGGGCGGACATTGCCGCCATGGACCTGTTCGTTGTTCCAACCATCGGTTTCGACTGCTCTATGCCTTGGTCATCGTCGGCTCAGCCGCAGAGACCTCGTCTGGATCAACGTCACAGCAAATCCGACGTCAGAATGGGTTGCATGTCAAATAACGGAGGCATTTCCCTGGGATGAGCCTCACTACCTCATCCGCGATCGCGACCGGATCTATGGTAGCGTTGTCACGCGCCGATTGCGCTCCATGGGCATCCGGACAGGCCCACTGCGCCGGCCTCACCCTGGCAGAATGGCTGTGCCGAGCGGCTGATCGGATCGATCCGCCGCGAGTTTCTCGATCATGTCATCATTTGGGGCGAACCGCATCTGCGTCGGATTCTGCGATCTACGAAAACTATTACAACAACATGAGAACCCATCGCTCCTTGAACAAGGATGCTCCTGTCTCGCGTCCTATTCAGCGAACCGGAATCATCTCGTCACGCCGGATCCTCGGCGGACTTCACCACCACTACGTCCGGGTTTAGGTTTCCGGTACGCACGACGGTGACGCCCGGCGACAAGCTTGGGCTGCAGACGGGGAACAAGTGTTTGGCGACAAGGCGCTCGAGGGATGGGCCGGCAAAAGAGGCTGGATCATCGAACGCTTGCTGCAAGTCAGCCGCGCTTCTTGCTGAAGTATTCGTAGAGGTCGTCGAAGATCGCGCCGCCGCGAGTGAGCCGTTCCTCGTCTCTCCGGTGCGCCGTCGCGACGCCGGCGATCAGAGCCTTGATGCCGCCGGTTTCGTCCCGTCCGAACTTGCCGTCCTTCAGGTCTATGTCGTGGACGATTTCGGCGATCGCCTGGAGCGCTGGGTCGGTCAGGCCGGCGTGGCCGAGCAGCACCTCGAAGCTGCAGCGGTCGCCCTCATGGGTGAATTCGGCCTCGAACATGTCGAAGCGCAGCTCGCCGAAGCTCGGCGCGTAGCCTTTGCCAGACACGAACTTAAACCTCGCCCCTGGGTCGATGAAGCGCCGGATCAGCCACGCGCAGGCGATGCGGTCGACATGCACCCCCTCGCGCGTCACCCATGTGCGATCCTTTAAGTGTCCCAAGTCAGCAGTCTGATGCGCCGCTCCACTTTCAGATGTTTCCACCGCAGTACCCTCCGTGAGCTTGGTCTCCAAGCCGGTGAGCAGCCCGTCGGCCGTCTCGCGGCCGTTCGCGCCGAAAAAGTCGATCGCGACAACCTGCACCAGCTTGGCTTTTAAGCGCGTCAGTTGCGCTCTCCCTTCAACCTGGGTCATGGCTTTCGGGTCCCGGCGTAGAGCCTCGGTCAAAGCCCTCGCCTCCTTGGCGATCGCCTCATAGTCCTTGTCGCGAGTGGCCGTGAACAGCGACCGGACCTCCTGGTCCGATACCCCGTCGATCAGCTGGGCCTCGCAGATCATAGCCTCGCCGCCACCCTCGGTAATCTCCTTGAGTACCCATTCGAAGTCCTCCTGGGTCTGCTCGTTTGCCGGCAGCGCGTAGACCGCATTTTTGACGGCGACTGCTCCCAGCGCCTGGAGCCGCCGCCAGATCTTGACTCGTAGATAAGCCGGCTTGGCTGGCAGCTGATGGATCAGCAGCAGCCATCGATCCGTC
>JAQGKC010000378.1 GCA_028290305.1 Bradyrhizobium sp. | reverse complement strand
TCCCTGCATTCATCGCAAAACATTCAGGAAAATACATAGTTCAAGGGGTTCAGCCAACGACAATTGAGGGTGATTGGAAACCCGAACGCATGGTCATCATCGAATTTCCAGAACGCGAAAAGGCAGAAGCATTTCTAAGTGACCCTGAAATTCAAGACCTGTTCAAGGTGCGCCACGATACGACGACGAGTAAACTGGTACTTGCCGATGGGTGCACGTAACTGCCTGCCTTCCGAGTGAGATATGGGGACGAACTATCCTACACTCCTGCTGAGGGCCGAAAGTCGTCCCATTGCGTGACCGACCGATTACTTTTATCCGTCGGAGTTTTCCACAACCTGCTAAGCGCGCGCGCCAGCGCGAACCCGGAATCTCCAGATAATCATCTCTGCGTCATGGAGATGTCATTCCGGGCAGCCCGCAAGGCTGAACCCGGAATCCTTCGAAGCCGGCCCCTACTTCACATCATCCCAGCTTGCGCCGTTGAAACGCTGTAGTTGCATGTAGGTTACCACACGATAATCCGTGGCTGACGTGTTGATGCGGCTATTCGGCAGCAGCAGCCCGACGCGGAAGTCCCGCAAGTTCGCGGCCTGCTTCATGATGTTGTCACGAGTCAGATTGTCGCCGCACTGCTTCAGCACCTGCTCCAGCGTCTGGGCGAAGCTGTAGCCGGCTGCAGTCAGGCTGTCGTTGAGATCGGCGCCGGGCATGTTGGTCTTCATCCACTCGGTCCAGGTCTTGACGTCGGGATCGCTGGCCCATTTGGGATCGGTGACGTCCTTCATGAAGCCCGCGCTCATGATGCCGACGGACTTGTCGAGGCCGGCTGGCTTGAAGGTGGCGCCGACTGACGCCGCGCCGAGATGCAGGTAAGTCTCCGGCTTCCATTTCAGATCGGACATTTTCGAGATCGCCTGCGCCGCCTGCTTGGCGTAAGTGAACAGGAACAGCGCATCGGCGCCGGAATTCTGCAGGATCACCATCTGGCTGTCGATGGTGGGATCGGTCGGCTGAAAGTTCTGCGCGCTGACGATCATCTTGTCGGCGTCTTCGCCCAGACCCTCCTTGAGCCCGTTCAAGAGATCCTTGCCGAAATCGTCGTTCTGGTAGAGCACGCCGATCTTGGGCTTCGAATTATGGGCGAGCAGGTTCTTGGCGTAGAATTTCGCCTCATCGCGCAGATTGGGCTGCCAGCCCATGCTCCAGGGGAAATGCGCGGGGTCGTTCAGCGCGGACGAGCCTGCGGCGACGAACAACTGCGGCACGCCTTGCTTGTTCAGATAGGGCCGGATCGCCATGTTCAGCGGCGTACCGAGCACACCGAAGACCAGCGCGACCTCATCGCCTTCCACCAGGCTGCGCACATTCTCCACCGCCTTGGGCGGCGAATAAGCATCGTCGCGGCTGATGAAAGTGATCTTGCGGCCGTTGATGCCGCCCTTGGTATCGTTCAGCCACTTGAAATAGGCGCCTTCAACCTTACCGAGCGTGCCATAGGCCGAGGCAGGCCCGCTATAGGCGATGGTCTGGCCGACCTTGATCTCGGTATCGCTGACGCCGGGCCCATATTGCTTCTGCGCCAGCGCGGGCTGCGCCAGCAGTGCCGCGATAGCCGCGCCGAGCAGTCCGGATTTCCTGACGAACATTGGCTTCCTCCCCGTTTTTTTGTTGTGGAGGAAGTGTGAGTGAACGGCCAAGTCTTGGCAAGCAGATGCTCGTTGGCAAGCGGATGCTTATTGGCAAGCAGATGCGCCGCTTACCTCGGCAGATTCAATAATGCTGCGCTGCCGTCAGGTCGCACCCGGTTTTGCCGGCTTCCTGGACTTGTGCGGCTTCGCACTGACATGCTTGCGCCGGGTTTCAGGCCGGATGCTGACGGGCCTTCCCGCGGCGACCGGCGTGAGCTCGGGCTCGGACGGTCCGAAGAACGCCCGGCAGCCCGGCGTGAGCTGGTTCTTGTTCCTGATCATGCAGACCGTGACGCGATCGACGTCTGGAATATCGGAGCCGCACAGGCGAAACGCATCGCCGGTGCAGGCCTGTTGCTGCTCGGGCGTGTAAGCCTCGCCCGCCGTCGGCAGCATTGAAATCGAGAGTGCGGTTGCGAGCATCAAACCGAACTGGAAACTCCTGGAACGGACGAGCATGAATCCCCCCGAAGCGATGAGCGCGAATTGTGGGTGAACAACGGGGGATTGGCAAGGCTGCAGGCGCGTTCTGCGATGCTCGAAAGGCGTTCCGCACATCGGGGATGGGAGATCGATAAAGGCTAAGCGCTGGTAAGGCTTGGCCGGGAATTGGCAAGAATGTGACGTGGCAACGTAGCGCGTGAGCGTCAAAAAAAGCCGCCACGCGCAGGGATGGCCCGGAGCGTTTTCTCCGAGCCATCTCGAGACCGATTACCAATAGTGCCGGTAACCGCGGTACCATCCGCCGTAATAGACCGGCGCGCCGTAATACACGGGCCCGCCATAGTAGCCATATCCCGGCCCGTATCCGTAAGCATCCGCCGCCACACCGGCGGCAACCGCAATAGCGGCAGCCGCGGCAACGCCGGCACCCACGCGAAGGCCTCGCGCCTCCGCCGGCGCAGTAGCAGCAGTCGCCGCGAACGCAGCAACCGTTGCAAGAAGGAGAGCTGTCTTTTTCATCTGTCGTTCCTTTGTTGTGATCGCCAACCAAGAGACGGAGGCTGGTGGGCGCGTGTGAGAGTTTGAGTGCGTTCGTTTTCCGCCTGACAATGCGAAGGCTACGAACTACCGCCGACAGATTATGTGCGCGGTATCACACTCGCGCTTAGCGCGGGGAGCGTGGCAGGGCCACGGCGGCATGACCGGAGGTCAGCCAGCCCGCGCGATACGATGAGCTTGATGATAAGTGGTACAGTTGGGTGGGCTCGAACCACCGACCTCCTGTTCCACAGACAGGCGCTCTAACCAACTGAGCTACAACTGCATCCTTGATCGGCCCCGAAAAAGGGGTCGCCGAACGGGGCGGAAACTAGGTGCAACGCCTCGCTTTGGCAAGGCCGGCGGATGATGAGATCGGTGGCGTCCTGTGGTCGCGGGGACCGCTGCGCCGGGGGTTTCCATAAAGGGCGATGGAGCCAAATCCCGGGATAACAATAAGTACTGGTGGTTATGGGTCCCCGCGTTCGCGGGGACGACATCGGTTTGTGGTGAAGTCTCCCCAATCACGCACTACAAAAGCAAAAAGCCCGGGCGGACAGCCCGGGCTTCTTTTGGAACGAGATTTATGGGTCAGGCCGCGGCCGGCTTGAACAGCTTGGACGCGCTGGCCTTGATCGGTTCGGCGGTTTCCGTCGCGACCTTCTGGGTCAGTTCGGCGAGTTCCTTGGTATGGGCGGTCAAAGCTTCGAACTGGCTGCGAGCGTGGGTGGTCCACAGCTCCATCGCCTCCGAGGGCGATTTCACGCCGATCAGCGACTGCGCGAAATCCAGATTCGCGGTGGCGCTGGCTTTCATCATGTCCATCAGCTTGGCGGAGTATTCGCTGAAGCCCTTGCTGGCGCTGGCAAACACCGCTTCGATGGTGCCGTTGTGGGTTTCGGCGACATCCTTGAACTTGGCGTAGTTGTCGCGGGCCTGGGAAACGCCCTTTTCGGCGAACGCGCGCATCTGCTCGGGAACTTCGAACGGGATAACGGAGGCGGAGAAAGGATCGGAATTTGCCATGGCATGAATCCTTCGCAAGGGGGTGAAACAAAGTGACCCTGCGAACGCCCGGCAACCAAAGTGCCGGGAATGTCGGCTTGGATCACGAACAGATCAGTCGCGGGAAGGCCCTTCTTCAGGCAACCGGGAGTAAACACCCATATCATGTCAATTTTGTGCAACGCAATGCAATTTAAGGTGCAATGCCAGACGTCAGGGCCGGACTTGGTGCACTTTGAGCGATGCGAAGCATCGTCAGCGCCAGGCGATGCGAAGCATCGTCATGTACTCCAAGCGATGCGAAGCATCGTCCAGCCGCAAATCAGGGCGAAAACTCCGAAGGCCGCCCCCTCCCCCTTCAGGGGAAGGGGTTTCGTCTCAGCTTTTGTCAGCTTTTTGGCTTGGCGGCGTCCATCGCCGCCCGGCTGACAATCTGGCCCATTTCGCTGGCCTGCTCAGCCAGCGATCGCATTTGTGCCTGCACATATTCGCTGTGCAGCCGCATCACTTCCGTCAGATCCTTGGCGTGCAGCAGCGCTTGCGCATAGTCCAGCGACGCCTGCACGTTCTTTTCGGCGTAGGAAATCGCCTTGGCGCTGATGTCCTTGGCGCCGGCGCGAACCGTGGCGCCTCGCGCCTCGATCGAGCCGGCGGTCTGCTGCGCACCGGCGAGGAATTTCTCGAAGGCCTGGCGGGCCTGATCGAAACTCGCCTCGGCCATCGTTCGCATTTCCTTTGGAATCTCAAAACGGTCACGCCCATCTTCACTCATGGTCCCACTCCTGTTGCGCTTAAAGGGCCGTCCACAGCCCAGTTTCCCCGTTCGTCCATCTCACTCTATCGACAAAGGACTTCGCCGGTATGACGCGGCGTCCATTGGTTCCCTATCGTGAGCCTTTGATCGGCTCTTTCAACACCTCAACGCGAGAACCGGCACAAGGGTTGCCCGCGGATTCGGGGCACCAACCGAATTAACGTTATCGCGGCTTTGGATATCATCGCCGCTGTCAAGCCGTGGACCTGCCGCCTCCCGCGAGCGATACTAACGTTCCGTTAAGGCTGTGGCCGCCGATATCACGCCATCGTCGAGCAACAGCCAAACCCGCCGGTCATGTCATTGCGATGAATAATGCGGAATTCCAGTTGCGAGGCGTCGGCGATCCGCGACTGGCGGTCCACGCAACGAGCGCCTTCCCCGCATGGCTCTGGTCGGTCGACGGCACACGGATTCTGTGGGCCAATCCGGTCGGCGCCAGGCTGTTCGGCGCGGCCAATGGCCCAGCCCTTGCCAAAAAGGTTTTCGGTCCGGCGGATTCGCACCGGCGCCAGGTGGCGCAACTCGCAGGGAGGCTGCCGCCGACCGGCGCGATCCGGCTGGAGCGGCTGCGCGGCTTCGGCGCATCGTTCGGCGCGCTCGTTACCTGCGGCTGCGCGCGGCTTGATTTCGCCGATGGCAGCCATGGCATCCTGGTGGCGGCCGCCGAACCGGTCGGCCGCGCGATGCCGCTGGTCGAGCGGTTGCAGCGACTGGTGGAAGGCATCGATACGCCGATCGCCGCGTTCGCCCGCGACGGCTTGTTCATTGGCGCCAGCGACGCCGCGCGATCGCTGCTCGGTTTTCGCAATCTCTCCGAGGCTGGCCTTGACGATGCGCGCAGCGATGCGCTGAAGCAGGGCCGGGTCGAAACGCCGATCGGCATCGGCCATCTGGTGCTGCAGCGGGTCGGCACCGGCGCGGATATCGGCCTGGTTGCGCTGATCGAGACTGGCGCGACGCAGGCCGCGCATTCACGACAGGTCACACCGGCGTTGCAGGTGACTGCGCCGGTCGAACCGGTTCAGCAGCCGATCGCGCCGGCGGCTAATCAACCGGCACCCGATTACGAACAGCCTGCGATGTCGGGGGAGGCACCGGCCGAGTTCGCATTGATCGACGAATTCGCAGAAGAGCCCGCAGAAACGGTTGAAGCGGCGCCAGTCGAACCGGCGCCCCAGTCGACGCCCGACTACGAACAGCCCGCGATATCAGGCGAGGCACCGGCCGAGTTCGGATTGATCGACGAGTTCACGGAATTGCCCGAAGAATCGGCCATCGAACCATCCGAGCCAGAGTCGCAGACGGCGTCACAGTCCGATAGGCCCCACGTCGAAGCACCATCCGTCGAAGCCTCGCCGGAAACGGCGACGCCCGATCTCGAAGTTCATCAGGACGAACCTTCGCCCTATGTCGAAGCCGTTGCCGACGAGCCAACGCCTCCGCCCGTCGAGGAGCCAACACCTCCAGCCGACGAAGAGCCGCCACCCGTGGTCGAGAAATCAGTTTCACCGTCAGTCGCACCCCCACCGGCCAGAGTTCTGTCGTGGCTCGACGAACCCACGCCCAATACGCGCCGACACCCGTTGCGCTTCATGTGGCAGATGGACGCCGAAGGCCGCTTCTCGCTGGGCTCCGATGAATTCACCCGTCTGATCGGCTCGCGCACCGCCGCGGGCTTCGGCCGGTTATGGAGCGAAATCGCGCAGGTATTCGGGCTCGATCCAGATGGCCGCGTCCTCAAGGCGATCGCCACGCGCAACACCTGGAGCGGCATCACCTTGAACTGGCCCGTCGATGGCGGCGGCCGATTGCCGGTGGAACTATCGGGATTGCCGATCTACGATCGCGCGCGTAATTTTGTCGGCTATCGCGGCTTCGGTGTCTGCCGCGATCTGGACGGCCTGGCGCGGCTTACCGCGTTGCGCCGCTATGAATTGTTTAGCGACCCGCCGGCGCCGCAGCCGCTTTGGGCTGATATCGCTCAGGCGGATATCGCCAAGGACTCGCCTGCCGCGGACTTTCATTCCGAAGACTTGTCTCCCGAAGACTTGCCTCCCGAAAACTTGCCTGCGGAACCCGGTGTCGCCTCCTCCAGTACGCCCGAATCATCAGCGCCAATTGCATGTGAGACTTCACAACCAACCGATCTGGAAACATCCGTGGAAACGCCCAAGAACGTCCTGCCGTTTCGGCCGGTCGGCGACTCGAAGTCGCCAGCCCTGACGCCGGTGGAAAACAGCGCCTTCAACGAACTCGCCCGGCAATTGGCAGCGCGGCTCAACAGCGAGATCGTCGCGCCGGAAATGCCCGCGATACCGGAGGCGCCCGAAACGGTCGTCGATCAGCCCATCGTGCCGGAAATCTCCGAAGTCCAAACTCCTGAAGGCCAAACTCCTGAAGTCCAAGCTCCTGAAGTCCAAGCTCCTGAAGTCCAAGTCTCCGAAGACCAAGTCTCCGAAGTCCAGATCTCCGAAGCCAGTGAGCAGCCTGACTGGCTGGCGCGGCCCGAGGCGCCTGCCCGCGGTGAAGCCCGGCGCGACAAGGCGCTGCTCGACCTGCTCCCCGTCGGCATCCTGATCTACCGGCTTGACCGGCTGCTTTATGCCAACCCGGCGTTTCTTGAGCGGATGGGCTACCAGAGCGTGCACGCACTGGAGGAGGCCGGGGGTCTCGACGCGCTCTATGTCGAACCCGGCGTCTCGACCGCCAGCAGCACATCGGATACCGGCACGCCGGTGACGATCTCCGCCAGCCAGGCTTCGCCTCAACATGCGCCGCCGTCGGCAACGGATGCGCGCCTCTTTACGATTTCATGGGACGACGAGTCGGCACTGGCCCTGATTTTTTCGCCCGCGCGGCGGGAAAGCGCCGATGTCACTGCCGTGATCTCAGAAGAGATCCCTGTCTCCGAACCGTCGGCCGTCGGCCACGCCAATGCCGAAGAGCTCGGCGCCATCCTCGATACCACGGCCGAAGGCATCTTGATGTTCGACGCCGAGGGCAACATCAACGCATGCAACCGCAGCGCCGAAGCGCTGTTCGGCTATGACGGCACCGAACTCGTGCAACGCAATCTCGTCGAATTGTTCGCGCCGGAGAGCCAACCCGCGGTCAAGGATTATCTGGAAGCCATCAAGGGCGCGGATATTGCCAGCCTGCTCGAACACGGCCGCGACGTGCTGGCCCACGTGCGCGGCGGCGGGCTCATCCCGGTATCGATGACGGTGGGACGGACGCAGCCACAAGGCCCGAATTTCTTCGCGGTGTTCCGCGATCTCTCGCAGAGCAAAAAAAGCGAGAGCGAGTTGCGAGAGGCGCGGCGGCTGGCCGATCGTGCGGCGAACGCCAAGGCCGACATGCTGGCACGGATCAGCCACGAGGTCCGCACACCCCTCAACGCCATCATCGGCTTTGCCGAAGTGATGATCGGCGAACGGTTCGGTGCGCTCGGCAATGACCGTTACGTCGACTACATGAAGGATATCCGTGCTTCCGGCGAACGCGTGATCGCCATCATCAACGACCTGCTCGACCTGTCGCGGATCGAGACCGGCAAGCTCGACCTCGCCTTCGCCAACCAGAACCTCAACGATCTCGTCGAACAATGTGTCGCGGTGATGCAGCCGCAGGCCAACCGCGAACGCATCATCATCCGGACATCGCTGGCGCATATGCTGCCGCCTGTTATCGCCGACGCCCGCGCATTGCGTCAGATCACGCTCAACCTGATCGGCAACTCGATCCATCTCGCCAATGCCGGCGGCCAGGTCATCGTCTCCACCGCCTTGTCTGATTTCGGCGAGGTGGTGTTGCGGGTCCGCGATACCGGTCATGGGCTCAACGACAACGAAGTCGCAGCCGCAATGGAGCCGTTCCGGACCCCGGCGCCGTCGGATCAGGCCTCCGACAGTTCCGGCGTCAGCCTTTCCCTGACCAAAGCCCTGGTCGAAGCCAATCGCGCGCAATTCCAGATCAAGACCGGGGGACATTCGGGCACATTGATCGAAGTGGTGTTCTCGCACGCGATGGCGAGGGTGTGATCTCGCTTCGCCGGTTGCTCGACCAACTTCTATTCCGCCGACTTCACGACGGGCGTCAGGCGACAGCGGCTTCTGCCCTTTGACCTTTCACGCTTGCTGTTTGAGCAATCCATGAATCGCAGGGATTACGATCAAGGTGAGCACGTGGATGAGATCATTCCTCCGATCACAGGCACCGCAATCCGCTGCATGATTTCGGGTCGCGCCACGACGCGATCGCGTTATGCCCGACGAAAAGTGCTGAACTGAAATCGCTGCACGGCACCCCAGGGCGTGGCGTGGTCATGGCGCCGGGCATCCATGAGTTCGAAGTCGGCACCAAGAACTTTGCCAAGAATTCCCGCATCATAGCGCATGATCGGCAGGCCGCTGCACCGTTCGGGTCCGTCCAAAGCAAAGGTACCTATGATAACATATCCACCGGACCTGACGGCCCTCTTCAGGTGCCCGACATAGGCGGAGCGATCGGAAGCATCGGTGAGGAAATGAAACGCAGCACGGTCGTGCCACAGATCGTAAGTTTGGGATGGCTCCCAGGTAGTGACATCAGCAACTACCCATTTGACGCCAGCTCCCCTATCGCCAAGACGCTCCTTGGCCGCATCGAGAGCAGTGGCGGAAAGATCCAAAACCGTAATCTGCCCAATTTTTCGCTCAACGAGCACGTCCACGAGTCGTGAGGCCCCGCCTCCGATATCGATGATTGCCGCATCGGCGGAAAGACCCGCAAGTACAATCAGTTCGAGGGATGGCGCGGGATTTTCCTGGAACCAACTAACTTCTTTTTCGCCTTTGGTGCTGTAAACATTCTCCCAGTGGACTTTTCTGCTGACATCACTCATGAGCGTCTCCTTCACTCGCAATGCTGCAAGGCCCAATAAAGATGGTTACGCCTCCCATACTAGACAACAAAAACACATCGTCACCTTCCATCTTTGTGCCTTCTGCGTTGCTGCGCGAGGCAAGACGTCAAAAACGCCTCCCAACTGTTCAGGTGCCGCCGGTGTATGTGCTGGATCCCGACGGGGACCTTGTGCGCACGCGGAAAAACCACGCCGTTTGCAGGCTGGCTGGCCCTGCTACCACACTGAACTGGATACCTTCTCGCTTGCCGGGCAAGAGGTAGGCATTGTCGGACGGGTCGTTGGTGCTTCGTTCGCGGTTCTCGTGGCGGAAGAATTGTTCGCGAGTGGGTGTCGGCTGCTGGTCAGCCTCACCTCCGCCGGTCAGATTGTGGCTTCGGGACCGCCACCATATTTCGTCATTATCGATCGCGCGTTGCGTGACGAAGGGACAAGCTACCATTACGCAGCTCCCGCCGAATTCGCCGAGGCTGACCCATGGCTTGTCGAAAGGGCGGCGAAGGCCACCTCGAAAGACGGACCACGGGTGGTCGTCGGCGCCACCTGGACGACGGATGCTCCGTTTCGCGAGACGGCTGAAGCGATTGAAGCGGCCCGAAGGAAAGGGATTCTTGGAGTCGAGATGGAGGCAGCTGCGCTCTACGCCTTCGCGCGATCAGTCGGCGTCCAGCTTCTCTGTGTGGCCCATGTGACTAACACCATGGGCCTGGATGGCATGGATTTCGAGAAGGGGCACGCCGACGGTACGAGCGATGCTCTCGCCGTGTTGGGGAGCGTTGTTGCAGCTTTGCACCCGGTGGATTGATTTCTAACGCCGGCGTTCTTGCAGCCTCCAGCATTATCTTGGCGGCCGGCCGGATACTGCAGGGTTTATCAAAGAAGCTGACAATCTTGGAGTGCGGCGTCGAAATCCTGTCCAATTGACGGTTCTAATGGGAGTGCCCCATTGCGGCCGGTCTGTTCATCATGCGCAACATCGCGGGCCCGCCCGTTTTCAGGAATCGCCAAATGAGCAATCCGGCGAGAACGAGAAAGGCGATGTTGAGCCAGGTCGTGTAGTCCCATGAGATGGAGGCTTCGACCACGCGCGCGTTGCGTTGTGCAGGGACAAGACCGAGGCCCCCGAAGATCAGTTCGACGATCAACGCTGCACCCGCCATCGCCGCATAGAAGGTGACAAACAGAAAACCGGCCATCTTCAATCCGTAATACTTGCGATAGATGTTTAGAACCGGGAGTACGATCAGATCGGCGAAGATGAATGCGATCGCGCCACCGAAGCTGATGCCGCCATTCCAGAGCACGGCAGCGAGCGGGATGTTCCCGACCGAGCAAACGAACGCGATGACCGCCACCAGCGGCCCAACGATGGGTCCCCATAATTTTGCAAGTACGGGGTGGTCGACCAGAAAGAACGACTGCCAGAATTCGGCAGGCACCCAGGCGGCGAGAGCACCCGCAATGAGAAGGCCGCCGGCGATGTCCATCCAGACCGAAGCCCAGTCCATCACGAAATAATGGCTGATCGCGGTAAAACCCTGTTCGGATGTTATTCGCTGCCAAAGGGTGCCGCCTCCGCTAACCGACATATCCATTTCGGCATGGCCTTCCATCCGGCCGGTGATGCCTTTGTCGGCCTGCTCCTTGGCTTGTTCGAGGAGCGTTCGGTTGAGAAATAGTCGAAACAGCACGACCAACAGGGCGACCATGATCGGCGCGCCGATGAATTCAGCCAGCGTGAACTGCCAGCCCAGGAAAACCAGCATGATAATGGCGAGTTCGACGACGAGGTTGGTGGAGGCCATTTCAAACGCCATGGCGGCGGTGAAATTGGCGCCCTTGCGGAACAGCGAGCGGGCGATCGCGACCGCCGCATAGGAGCACGACGACGACGCTGCGCCGAGCGCAAGAGCTTTTGCAATCGAGGCCGGCCGATCATCGGGCAGAAGCCGGCTCATTTGCCGATGGGAGACGACCGCCTGCACCACTGCCGACAGTGTGAAACCAAGTATCAACGGCCAGAGGATTTCCCATCCCATGGCGAACGCCATGCCGAACGCACGCAGGATAGATTCCATCATCGGCCGCTCCCGTGCTTGAACCACCCGTGACCACCGCCCGTCGGACCAAACGGTTCGGCGATGGCGCATCCGATGCACTTCCATGCCACGCCTTCCAGGTGGTCACCATAAACGGTACCGCAGTCGTAGGCGCGGTGCGAGATACCATCATGGTACCACCAATGGGCTCGGCCGATTCCAGAACCGCCATCGGCTTCTCCCGTGCTTGAACGCGCCGAAAAGGGCGATGCGGATGGCACACAAGATGCGCTTGAGGTGATCGAGACCGTTGTCGAGGCTTTGTACAAGTCTTAGTTTAGTGACAATGACCGGGACGATCGCGCGTGCTAGAGCGCGCGTGCTTTTCCGATCAGAGGCCCGTTAGGACTTCTGCCATGGGCGTGGACTGCTGTGATCACCATAATGAGAACCCGCACGCGCGGAGCGAAGACAGGACTTACCGCCGTGTCCTCTGGGCGGTGCTTGCGATTAACGCGGCAATGTTTGTTGTTGAAATCGGGGCTGGCGTCGCGGCGGGTTCGGCCTCATTGCAGGCCGATGCTCTGGATTTCCTCGGCGACGCGGCCAACTACGCCATCAGTCTTTTTGTGGTTGGCATGGCGTTGCAATACCGCGCAATAGCTGCGCTCGCGAAGGGAGTGACCATGGGCCTCTTTGGCTTGTGGGTACTGGGCGTGACGATATGGCACGGACTTGACGGGACGCTGCCTCAGGCCTTCACCATGGGCGCTGTCGGCTTAACAGCCCTGACGGCAAATGCGATGTCGTTCGGGCTTCTTTGGGCCTATCGAGGCGGCGACGCCAACATGCGCTCGGCGTGGATTTGCACGCGGAACGATGTGCTCGGCAATCTCGCGGTGTTGCTGGCGGCTATCGGAGTGTTTGGCAGCGGAACTGGCTGGCCTGATCTCGTTGTGGCCGCCATCATGGCAGGTTTGGCGCTCCAAGGCGCCGCCGTGGTCGTTAGGCAATCGAGCGACGAGCTAAGGCAAGTGCGCTCCTTTAGCGCCATTTAAGAACTGTCTAAGAGTCGGTTCGAAAGTCATGAGGCACGCGCGATCCGACGTGCGAGGATCATGACAGAAGCGGCGTAGAGGAAAGCGCGTCCGGCCCGGGTCTTGTCGGGCCGAACGGGAAACCTGGCATCAGGCTCTCACCCGGCGAGCGCTCTCACGTCGATCTCGCGAAGCCCCCCGACCACTTTGTGGTCGGTCAGTTTGAAATCCGGCCATCGCGTCGCATGGACTCCATGGCACGAAAGGAGCAACCTTTGCGGTCTTGGGGCCTTACCGTGAGGAGAGGTCAATGCAAAAAATAAACCGAAGGTCAGCAGTCGCTCTAGGGTTGGCAGCCGCTTCGGCGGCCATGGTGAAGCCGGCGGTTGCGCAAACTACGGACTACAAGGATGCGACGCCGTGGCCGGGTGTCGTGGTGCGTGCTTACAGTGGCGAGACACCATCCCTCATTCCCGGTTTCAAGACTGTCTCGATGCGTGACATCATCATGCAGCCGGGATCGAAGACCATGGGTCCTCCGATGGAGAATGCCATGGTCTGCCATATCACCGAAGGGCAGCTTCAGATCGACCAGGAAGGGAAGCCGTTCACGGCCAAAAAGAACTTCGTCTGGACCTGCAACAAGAACACCAAAGAGCAAGCGTCCAACACAAGCAATGCGGTCGCAATCATGCGGATCACCGACCTGATGGCCTGAGGCCTGCGGAGGCCGCTTTAGTTGGCGGCCTCCCGGCCCCATGGTTCGGCGATCAGCATCGTGGTTCGATCATCTTGGCGATTTCCTCCGGCGCCGCGAAGATCACAGCGGCCCGATCTCCCATCATGCCGGCCGGCATAATGGCGGGTGCACTTTTTTCCGGTCCATCCTGGCTGGAGTCAGTCATGAAGTGCAGATTGCGTTCCCAAAAGGCCCGTGTCTTGCCGTCGGCGGTGGTCACGCGATAGGTGTCGCGGCAATAGGTGATTGCCTTGACCTGTTTGGCAGGTTCCAGACTTTTCAGGTTGGGGTCGCGTCCGCCGCCGCCCATCATCCCTCCCATGCCTTTCATGCCTCCCTGTTGCGCCGTCTGTTGCGGCGCTCCAGGTTTGGTGGCGTCCTTGAGGAAGACCAGCAGGTCTGCGCGAACGCGTGCGTCCTTGATGCCTTCGAACGGCATGTCATTGTCCGGCACCATGCGCTGCGGATCGGTCAACCAACCATCGAGCGCGCGATCGTCCCAGATAATTCCCGACGATTTCAGCGCATCGGAGTAACGGTCGAAGCTTGGCAGCGATCCGGCCTTCCGTCCCCAAAGATTGGCGAGACTCGGTCCCGTCATGTTGCGGTCGGGTTCGAGCGAGTGGCATGGCGCACAGGCCCGGAAATCCTGCTGGCCGCGCGCCGCATCCCCCTGCCCAGCGTAGGCGGAAGACAAGGATGCGAAGGTGACGAGGGCAATGATCGCGAATTTTCTCATCATCTGCCTCTCGCTTTCGGGCTAAGTACTCCTTCCGCTTCTGGTCCTGCACAATGCGCGATCCGCGATCAAAGCACGCGCATTGTGCCCCAGCGTCATTTCGCGTGGTGAACGTCACCGGGGATGTGGGCCGCCCTGATAGCGCCCTGCGGACCCACGCTCGTTCGGAACCGTCACGGGCTGCAAAGGTGACGCTGTTCGGTCGTAGGCAAACGCCGAATTCAAATCGCGCGGCGAGCCAACCGTTCTGTTTTGCGTGCTCTGCCTGGCCTCGCTCGGCCAATAGCTCTTGTCCGTGATCGTCGAGCCCGCGTGGGCCGTTGCAGATATTGCCACCAGTGGCAGCAAGAGTGAAATCTTAAGAAGGTGTTTCTTTAACATGGTCCGGCTCCATCATTGTTGGAAGCGCGTGATGTGCGCTTCTAGTAATGAGTTCGGAGCAAATCGTCGGCCGGTCACAGGCTCACGCTGACGTGAAGGCGGCGAACAACCTGATCACCACCGCAACAATCGCGGTCCCAATGCTGCACCTGCTAACATGCACAACACAATCGTTCCGCCGTACCAGACCGCAACGAATGGCAATGAATCATCCGTGCAATGCAACGCATAAGCCATTGCGCTGACGCCGCCTGCAATTAGACCGGCGAAAGCGCCGGTCCGGACGAGATTGGTCGGCGCCGCTCTTCGTACCGACGCGATGATGACGGCGAAGGGCATGATCGCGATGATGGGGATGGAGAGAAGGCATTCGAGCCATTCATCTCCCATAACCATCCTGTTCCAATGCGAACTCGGCGCGAGCCCGAGACTGATTGCGGCAAGCAGCACGATCGCCGCAAACGGCATCAGGGCCGAAATTGACGAGGTTCTTCGCTCCCCTCCGGGCCGCGCCAGCCGTGTCAAATAGACCGATGCCACGCCAACGATCCCGACCGTAAATGCGAGCTTCAGGAGCAGAAAAATCAAGGCGCGAGCGGTCATCAGATCGGCGCGGACACCCAGCCCGACGAGCATGACGCCGAGCGCCACGACTGTTCCGGCCACGAGGGCAATGTAAACCGTCCGACTGACAAGTTTCCGGTTGACCGGCTCGATGTGTGCACTGAGCGCGGCTACCAAGTCGTCCGTCTTCATGTTCTGGTCTCCTGGGCAATCAAGACGGCCAGTGCTTTGAGCCCACGGTGAATGTTCATTTTTACTCCCGATTCCGAGATGCCGCACCTCTCTGCTGCTTCAGCTATGCTCTGTCCTTCGAGTTTTACAGCCTCGATGGAGCATCGCATGTTTTTCGGCAACCGCTCCATGAGCCGCCTGACGTCGTATGTACTCTCGGCAATGACATTGTCGTCATGCGCCATGATCGTATCGGCCTCGTCAATCGGTACATCGGAAATCGACGCGCGGCTCCGGCGTAGGAAATCGATCAGCTTATAACGCGCGATCGCGTGCACCCACGGCGTCAGCGGCTCCGCCGGATCGTAGGTATGTCGCTTGATGTGGATGGCCAACACCGCTTCCTGAACCAGATCTTCAGCCTCTGTTGCATCTCTGCCAATCCCCGCGAGCTTGCCTTTGTAATAGGCACGCAGGCGCCGGCTCAATCGTTCGAGCAGAGCGCGGTGCGAAGCCGCGTCGCCATCCAGGCTGGCAAGCATCAGGGCCTTGAGTTCGATTTCGTGGGTCGTCATGCCTGCGTATCTCTAGTAGTTCGCTGATTCAGCTCGTTTGGTCACGGGGACCGGTGCGTTATTCCGCCGCTTCTGAAGGGTCGAAGGCACTCGACGATGTCTGATCCCGACCAGCCCGCTCCGCTGGAACGTTGGCATTCGGTTCGTTCGGTAGCCGAAACCCTTTGACCAGGCCGAAGATCGCCGGGATCACGATCAACGTCAGCAGCGTCGACGAGATCATCCCGCCGATCATCGGCACGGCGATGCGCTGCATGATCTCGGAGCCGGTACCGGTGCTCCACATGATCGGCAACAGCCCCGCCATGATGGCGACGACCGTCATCATCTTCGGGCGCACCCGCTCCACCGCGCCCTCCATGACGGCATCGTAGAGGTCACGACGCGTCAGCGCGCGGCCCTCGATATCACATTGCGTCTTGATCTCCGCCAAGGCCTGATTGAGGTAGATCAGCATCACCACGCCGGTCTCGGCGGCGACGCCGGCGAGCGCGATGAAGCCGACGGCGACCGCGACCGACAGGTTGAAGCCGAGCCACCACATCAGCCAGAGACCGCCGACCAGCGCGAACGGCAGCGACAGCATGACGATCATGGTCTCGGTGATCGAGCGGAAGTTCAGATACAGCAGCAGGAAGATAATCAGCAGCGTCACCGGCACCACGATCTTCAGGCGCGCCGTTGCGCGCTCGAGATATTCGTACTGACCGCTCCACATGACGTAATAGCCAGGCGGGAACTGGATGCTGGCCTGCACCGCCCGCTGCGCGTCGGCGACATAGCCGCCAAGATCGCGGTCGCGGATGTCGACGTAGATGTAGGCGGCCAACTGACCGTTCTCGGTCCGGATCGAGGTCGGCCCCCGCGCCGGCGTCACCTTGGCGAGCTCCCCGAGCGGGACCGCACCGCCGGCCGGCATCGGCACCAGGACGTCGTTGGCGATGGCGCGAGGATTATCCCTGAGGTCGCGGGGATAGCGCATGTTGACGCTGAAGCGCTGCCGGCCTTCCACCGTGGTGGTCACGGTCTGGCCGCCGAGCGCGGTCGCGATCACGTCCTGGACATCCTGGATCATGATGCCGTAGCGGGCCAATGCGGCGCGGTCGGGCGTCACATCGAGGTAGTAACCGCCGATCCCGCGCTCGGCGTAGGCCGATGACGTTCCCGGCACGGCTTTGAGAACCTGTTCGATCTGCTTGGCAAGCTTGTCCATCTCGACCAGATCGGTGCCGATCACCTTGACCCCGATCGGCGTCCGGATTCCCGTGGACAACATGTCGATGCGGGCTTTGATCGGCATGGTCCAGGCGTTGGAGACGCCAGGAAACTGCAGCGCCTTGTCCATTTCCGCGATCAGGCTGTCGATCGTGACGCCCGAGCGCCATTCCTCTTTCCGTTTGAGGTTGACGATCGTCTCGAACATTTCGGATGGCGCCGGATCGGTCGCGGTCTCGGCCCGGCCAGCCTTTCCGTATACTGATGCCACCTCCGGAAACGACCGGATGATCTTGTCCTGGGTCTGCATCAACTCGCCGGCCCTGGTGACGGATATGCCGGGCAAGGTCGTCGGCATGTAGAGCAGCGTACCCTCGTTGAGGTTAGGCATGAACTCGGTGCCGAGTTGACGCGCCGGCCAGATCGTTACCGCAAGCACGGCGATCGACAGCACGATGACCAGCGTCTTGGCGCGCATCACCGCTTTGATCACCGGCTTGTAAATCCAGATCAGGAAGCGGTTGATGGGATTGCTGTGTTCCGGAACGATCCGGCCGCGGACGAAGATCACCATCAGCGCCGGCACCAGCGTGACCGACAGCAACGCGGCGGCCGCCATCGAGAAGGTCTTGGTGAACGCCAGCGGACTGAACAACCGCCCTTCCTGCGACTCCAGCGTGAAGATCGGCATGAACGAGACAGTGATGATCAGCAGGCTGAAGAACAGCGCCGGCCCGACCTCGGAGGCGGCGTCGACGAGGATGTCGACGCGCGATCTTCCTGGTTCCCCCCGTTCAAGATGCTTATGCGCGTTCTCGATCATGACGATCGCCCCATCGATCATGGCGCCGATCGCGATCGCAATCCCCCCGAGGCTCATGATGTTCGAGCCTAGTCCTAATAGTTTCATCGCGCCGAACGCCATCAGGATGCCGACGGGAAGCATCAGGATCGCCACCAGCGCGCTGCGGAAATGCAGCAGGAAGACGATGCAGACCAGCGCCACGACCACGCTTTCCTCGAACAATGTGTGCTTGAGCGTGCCGATCGCGGCGTTGATCAGATTGGAGCGGTCATAGACCGGCACGATCTCGACCGATTTCGGCAGGCTAGAGGCGATCTCCTTGAAGCGCTTCTTGACGTTCTCGATGACGTCGAGCGCATTGACGCCGAAACGCTGCAGCACGATGCCGCTGGCGACCTCGCCTTCGCCGTTGAGCTCCGTAATGCCGCGCCGCTCGTCGGGGCCGAGCTCGACCCTGGCGACATCGCGCAGCAAAACGGGCGTGCCGTTGCTGGTTTTGAGCACGATGTTGCCGAGGTCGTTGATGTTCTTCAGATACCCCTTGCCGCGAATGACATATTCGAACTCCGACAGTTCAACCGTGCGTCCGCCGACATCGGCGTTGCTGGCGCGGATCGCCTCGCGCATCTTCTGCATGGTGATGCCGAGATCGCGCATGCGCTGCGGATCGAGGATGACGTTGTATTGTTTGACGAAGCCACCGACGCTCGCGACTTCCGCGACGCCTTCGGCCTTGGCGAGCGCGAATTTCAGGTTCCAGTCCTGGATGGTGCGGGTGTCGGCGAGGTTCAACTCCTTCGACATCACGGCGTATTGGTAGACCCAGCCCACACCTGTCGCGTCGGGGCCAATCGTGGGCGTCACCCCTGCGGGCAGCCGCGAAGTCGCGCTGTTGAGGAATTCGAGGACGCGCGAACGCGCCCAGTAGATGTCGGTGCCGTCCTCGAAGATGACGTAGACGAACGACACGCCGAAGAACGAGAAGCCGCGCACCACCTTCGATCGCGGCACGGTCAGCATCGCCGTCGTCAGCGGATAGGTGACCTGGTCCTCGATCACCTGCGGCGCCTGACCCGGATACTCCGTATAGACGATCACCTGGGTGTCCGAGAGATCCGGAATGGCATCGAGCGGCAGATGAACCAGCGCGTAGATTCCCGCCGCCGCGGCAAAGCCGGTGCCGAACAGGACCAGCAGCAGGTTGCGGGCCGACCAGGCGATCAGACGGGCGATCATGGCTGGCCTCCCGCTTCCGAAAATCCCTTGAGAGCCGCCTTCAGATTGCTTTCGGCGTCGATCAGGAAATTGGCCGAAACGACCACCGGCTCGCCCTCGGCGACGCCGTCCCGGACCTCGACGTAGCCGTCGCCGCGATGACCCAGCTTCACGTCGCGGGGCTCGAACCGGCCTTGGCCCTTATCGACGAAGACAGCTTGACGGCTGCCGGTATCGAGCACCGCGCTGTCCGGAACCGCCAGCACGGGATCCGGTGCGCCGGTGTCGATCGCGGCGTCGACATACATATCGGGCAGAAGTGCGAGATCCGGATTCGCCAGTTCAATCCGGACGCGGGCGGTTCGGGTCTCCTTATTCACCTGCGGATAGATCACGGTGATCTTCCCCGAGAACTCGCGCCCCGGAAAACTGCGCGCCTTCACCGTGACCGGCTGGCCGGCAGCGATGGCGCCGAGGTCGCGCTCCGCGACATCGACCATTGCCCACACAACCGAAATATCGGCAACCCGGAACAGAACCTCGCCGGGCTGCGCGCGCATGCCTTCGACGGCGTTGCGTTCCAGCACGATGCCGTCGCGGGGTGCAGACCATTCGATCGCGATCGGAACGGTGCGGCTCTTCTCCATCGCCTCGATCACGGGCTCGGGGACGTCGAGATTCATCACACGTTGGCGAGATCCGCGCCCGTACGGCCCCTCGCCTGCGCTCGTCTTCGATCCGATCGTTGCGACATATTCGGCTGCCGCCGAAGACACCGCCGGGCTGTAGATCTCCATCAACGACTGGCCCTTTTTGACGCGCGTGCCCGTGGTGACGTCGGCGACTTTCTGCACCCAGCTTTCCGATCGCATCGAAATGACCGAGACACGGCGCTCGTCCAGTTGGATCGTCCCGGGCGCCCGGATCGCGGTCCGGATCACCCGCCGCGCCGCGGGCTCGGATTTGACGCCGGTGCGCTGGATCTTGCCGGGAGAAAGCTTGACCGACCCGTCGTCGGAATCGTCGCCCTCGAAGACCGGGATGTAGTCCATCCCCATCGAGTCCTTCTTCGGCGTCGGCGACGTGTCCGGCAATCCCATGGGATTGCGGTAGTATTTGATCTTGCGCTCCGCCGCGCTGCCGCCGGACGGGACTGCAGACGGCATGGCCTCCGGAGCTGCCTCGTCGAAACTGACGTCGGCGCCTGCGGGAACGGCGCGATAGTCGCGGCCATCCGGCGTCTTCTTCGGCGTCGACGAGTAGAACGGCTTGCCGTCCGGGTCCTGGTAATAGATCGGCGCGGGACTGCCCTCCGCCTCCGCGGAACTGACCATGCCAATGACGCGCGCCATCGGCCGCGGCGCGCCGCCGATGACGAGCCCGCCACCCGCCGCCGCGATCAACGCGGCGGCGGCGCTTGCGAGAACGGCGCGGTTCATTTCTGCGCCGTGATGACGAGCTTGTTTTCGACGGTGCCGGTCTCGCCCTGGACCTTCGCGCCCAGCGAGAGCTGCCAGCGACCGGCCATCCCGAACGTCGCCTTGAACTTATAAGTACCGGGCTCTCCGCCCGGCACCGGCGCGATCTTGGTGGCCATCTCCTGCATGCCGTCGGGCGTCATGTCGAGACGGGTCGCGATGATCACCGCACCCGAGACCGGCTTGCCGGTGGTTTTGTTAACGAGCCGGACCGTGATGGTCTTGTCTGGGCCAGCCTGAACGGTCTGGTCGACGAGCTGAAATTCGTAGTCCTTGATGTCGGCACGCGCGATGGTGACCGAACCGGTCATGGCAATGCCGATCAACGCGGCCTGCAAGGCCCGCGTGGTACGAGACGTCTTCATTGTGGAATCCTCTGATGTCTGTGGTCGCCGCAAAGCGCGGCATGCGTCTATCCGCGCGGTTTTGCGACCACGCGTCAGCAACCGGCGCCGGAGCGCCGATCAGACCAGAGTTCGAGGAGGGTATTCGGGAGGCGGACGGCCCAGGCCATCGAGCCAGGAATCATTTTGCAGCGGTGCAATCTGGCCCGATGCCGCAAAGGCCGGACAGAATATGGCTGCCGACAGGCCGGCGAAGCATTTGGCCGTACAGGCCGCCATGAACACGCATTTGTCGCAGCCGATCGGCGTCGGAGCCTTCGACGGACAGCAGGGCATGTCGTCGCTCGCCGTCTCGTCGGTCATGGCCGACGCCGACATGTCGTCCGCCATCGCCGACATCGATGCATCCGAAGCGTTCCCGGCCATGACAGGCCGGGACAGCGGAGCCAATACGAGCCCTGCGATCATGAAGATCGCGAGCAGCCGGCGGATGGTGATTTGGCGGTTCACATCAACAAAATCGCACAGAAGGGTTCAGATTGATAGCCTGCCGAGGCTAACGACGCCGTGATAGCGCGAGGCCAACCGCGCCCAATCCAGATCAAGACCGGGGGCGCATTCAGGCACACGCAGTGGTGAGAACGTAAGGTTATCGCAACGCTAACGCCCGTTGCGGGGATGTGTCGCATCGCACGAACTTGCACCATGCAGGTCTTGCCCTATCCTGACTTTTTCAACGCGCGATCACGCCGCTTAATTCTTGAGCATTCGGATTAATTAGAGATGCGCTGCCTTGTCGTGGCCGATCTGCATTACTCGCTACCGCAATTTGACTGGCTGCTCAGCGCCGCGCCGCAGTTCGACCTTGTCATCTTTGCCGGCGATGCACTCGATATCGGATCGTCTGTCGATTTCCGCGCCCAGATTGTCGTCGTGAAGAAGTATCTGGCGCTGCTGTCAGGCATTACCCGGGTTATTCTTTGCTCGGGAAATCACGACCTCGACGAGCGCAATCCACAAGGCGAGAAGATCTCCCGCTGGATCGGCGAAGTCCGCGAACTCGGCATCGCCTGCGACGGCGACAGCCTGACGATCGGCGACACGCTATTCACGGTCTGCCCATGGTGGGACGGTCCGCTCGTTAAACAGCGACTCGAAGAACAGCTTTGCGAGGCGGCCATGAGGCGGCCGAAACGATGGATCTGGGCGCATCATGCGCCGCCAGCGAACTCGCCGACGAGTTGGGGCGGCAAACGCTTTTTCGGCGACGTCGAACTCGCGCAATGGATCCAGAGCTATCAGCCCTCCATCGTGATCTCGGGTCATGTGCATCAATCGCCCTTCATCCCGGATGGCTCGTGGTTCGATCGGCTCGGCGCCACCTGGGTGTTCAATGCCGGCCTCCAGCCGGGCCGCCCGCCGGTTCATATCGTGCTCGATATCGACGGCAACACGGCTTTCTGGCTATCGGCCGGCGACGAGCAATGCATCGACCTGTCAGTGCCATTGCAGCGGCCCGCCGCGCCGCTGACCGATCCGCCGGACTGGCTTAGATCCTTGGGTCGGATTGCCGATCCGATTCCGTATCGCTCGGTAACCACCGGCTAGCCCCGTCTCGATGAAAGAAACCCTTGTGCCACAGCAGTTTCTTGCTTTTCTCTCCCCCGGCAAAGCGGACGTTGGTTACAGGCTAAAGCAGGAGGCCAGCTCGCGATGTTGTAAAGAAAAGCCCGCATTGTTGCGGGCTTTTTTGCATTACCAACCGCGGTATCCGCCTCCGCCGAAGCTAAAGGTTACGCCCGGCCCGCCATAACCATATCCGCCGCCATAGTACGGTCCACCATAACCGCCGCCATAGTACGGCCGCGAAGCGTAGCCGTAGCTGTTGCCGTAGTATGGCCGGTAACTACGATAGCCATAGTGGCGGTAATGCCGATAGCCATAGTGGCGGTAGTGCCGACCACGCGAGCTGATGTCGGTAGACTGCTGCTGCGTTACGGTTGCGGCTTTCGCCTTCACCGTGTTGTCCGTGGCGTTTGCTGCGGCGGAACCACCGAGCAGCGCGGCTCCGCTGACTGCCACTGCAATAAACAACCTTTTCATACGAGCGCTCCTATTAACGTGTGGGGTGCTAATCACCGCGGACGTTTTACGTTCCGGAGTGCGGCATTAAATCCCGCTAGGTCTCTGAACAACCGTTCATATTGATGAACGATCGGTGCACGCGGAGACACTTCCCATCCCTCGAGGCGACCTCCGTCCACATGGTTGCTGCAATCACGGCCAGAACCCATATCCATAGAACTCGAAAATCTGTTTCTGCTGATCCGTTAGCCTTGCTTTTGAAGGTGGTGTCGGCTGAAGTGCAAAGCCGTAGTTAAAGTAATGACCATCTTCTTTCGCTACGATGGGCTTCAGCAATTTAGCGAATTCGTTATTCCATTTCGTTGGCGGCAGCGTATCTATTGCTTGGTAAAAGGCACTTGCCACAACGTCGGCAAGCTGTGCACCAGCGCTAGATTTATGCGATGCAGGTTCAGCTAGTCGCCAGTCAAGTACTTCCCAAAATATTCGACGCTTGGTCAGCACTATCGTCCCAGCTTTCGCTTGGTTCTTGAGGAGTTCGTGATAAGCGATCGTCTGGCCATAGGAATGACCACCGCGTTCGCTGTAGATTATTTTAAGGAGGCGATCGCGAGCATCATCCGATTTCGCGTGTTCGTAGCAGAAGTGCGTCACCCGCTGTAAGAGCAAGCGAAGACAAAAGTTATAGAACCACTGTTGTGACTTAACGCGCTCCACACGCTGATTGCGGTACTGCCGCATGTTCTTCTTATTGGAAGCTAATACAAATGCGCGGATGGGCAGCTTTGCTAACTCAGAGCAAACTATCCTTCTGCGAAACTCCGGAAGATTGCGGTAGTGCAAATCCGTTTCGCGCCGAACGCCAGCTTTTGATTGGATGGAACGGACCCATTTGGCAACGTCAGCATCATGTTTTGCGCGGAGAACAACAGCGCCCAGGCATAGCCATTCACTTCCACCGACAGCATCGATCGGACGTACGGTATTCAGTCCGGGGTCGCCTGCCTCGTCTATGAACGCTGTATAGTAGGGTGCCGGGGCATCGTTATTCATAAGGAATAAGTTCGCTGTCCCGGGTCAGCTTGGGGTTGATGGGGTCGTGGAAGCAGTGTTTCGCAACCTAAGCGCTCAGGCAATAACGGGCGATCCTCGCCTCACAGGCTCGAACGCAAATGAAAAATGAAAACGTCCCCGGGGACGTTTTCCCATTTTCCATCCATCCCGGGATTCAGCCAGGCTAAATGTTTTCAAGGCGAGGGTCGGATTGCCGATCCGAGCCTGGCGAGACACTCATCGGCGGCAGGTTGATCATGCTCTGCAAAATCTCGCCGACCATCGCGAGGTGATCGCCGTGGCCGGCATATTGATGCATGATGTCGGCAAGATAGGTGGTGGCGACGTTGAGCCGCTGGGCAAGCAGCCGGGCGATCAGCAGCGCCACCGCCGGCTGCTCGCGCAGAAACGATGCGGCATCGCTGAACTCGTAAATTGTCGAATCTGAAGCTGCGCGCACGGTCGCGGTGTGCGGCTTGTCGAGCAGAACCGACATTTCTCCCACCACCGCACCCGGTTCGGCGATGCTGGCGACAACGGTATCGCCCTTGATGACTTCAAGCCGTCCCTCGATCAGGACGTACAGGTATCCGGTCGTGCCGCCCTCATGGATGAGCAGCGTTCCCGCGGACACATTTCGCTGAATGCCTCCGCTGCAATAGTCCAGAACTTCGCGCATCCCACAACACCCCAATCCATCGGGCGAGACTAGGCATGAGGGGTCGCAGCCGTCGAACGGATAATGCGGTCGCTGTGCTTAAATTGTCAGCATCGGCTGCGACGATGCTCCCTCGGGTCGCAGGAAATCGCCGACCGCATCCAGAAAGATTTCAGGCGATTGCAGTTGCGGAACGTGCGCGCAACCGGGAATGACCAGAAGACGTGCGTGCGGCAGGCCTGCAGTCAGTTCGTAAGACATCGGCGGCGGTGTCGCCTCATCATGTTCGCCGACCAGCACCAGAACCGGCACCTTCACCTTCTTGAATTCAGGTCGAAGATCGAGACTGGCCAATGCGTCGCAGGCGGCACGAAACACCGCCGGGTCGGTTCTCAGGAAAGCCTCGCGACGGTCGCGCATCAGGTCGGGATGCTGCGCCTGGAATTCCGGCGCAAACAGCCGGCGCATCGCAACGTCGGTGATCGCTGACAACCCTTTGGCCTTGGCTGCCGCCGCCATGTTGCGGAAGGCTTCGCGCCCCGGCTCGGAAAACGCCGCGCCGCAATCGGCCAGAACGAGTTTGGTTGCGATATCGGGATGGCGAATGGCCATTTGCAGCGCCACGAACCCGCCGTAGCCGTTGCCGAGCACGATGGCCTCGTCGCCGCCGGCGCCGTCCTTCACAGCTTCAGCCATGCGGTCGGCAACATCAGCGAGACCGCCATCGACCGCCTGGGATCGGCCGAAGCCAGGCAGTTCGGGAACGAACACCCGGAACGACTGCGATAATTTGGGGATGATGGCGTCGAAACTCGCGCGGTCCGACAACAGCGAATGAAACAGAAAAAGCGGCGCCCCCTCGCCGGACTGCGTCACATTGACAGTGCCGTTGGCGAAAAGGCGTTCCATGCGGTTTCTCTTTCAAGGCTGGGCAAGGTTAGGGGCGCGCGGGTTGGCCGGCGGCGTTAGCCAGATTGATAAATCAAAATTCAGCCTTTTCAAGCCCTCGTCACTTGACGTGATATTTCACGACTGCAAGAATACCGCGGCAGCCAGAGATTTTCCGATGCTTTTGCGCGATAATGTCTACGAAAACCTGCGGTCTGATATTCTGACGTGCCGCTTGGCGCCCGGGGATGATATGCGCGAACAGGACCTCGCCGAGCGCTATGCCGTCAGCCGCCAGCCGGTGCGCGAGGCCTTGCTGCGGCTCGAACGCGAACATCTCGTCACCGTGCAGCCGCGCCAGGGCTACCGGGTCAATCCGATCTCGCTGGCCGACGCGCGCGATCTCCTGCGTTTCCGGGGCGCGCTGGAGCCAGCCTGCGTTGCGGAGGCGATCGAGAATGCGTCGGAGGACGTTCTCAAGGCGCTCGACGAATACAGGCTGTTCGCGGGCAACCACGAGGACTTCATCGCCTACAACCGCGCCTTCCACTCCGCACTGGCGCACGCGTCGGGCAACCGCCGCATGGCCGCTGCCTTGTGCGATCTGATCGGACAGGCCGATCGTCTGGTGCGCGTCAGCGTGGCCAATGTGAAAGGCCACGATCCGACGCAACTTGTCGCCGAGCACGTCGCCCTGATCGAGGCGATGCAGCGGCGCGATGGACGAGGCGCCGCGCGCATCATCAAGGCGCACATTCTGCAAACCGAAAAGCGGGTGCTGCCGGCGCTCAAGCGCAACGCAGTGATCGTCGAAGGGAGAGACTGATGAATATCAACGCAAAGCCCGCCACGACCGAAGTCGAGGTCCACGGCAATTTCGTCGACGGCCGCGAGATCGAAGCCGGCTCCGGCCAGATGCTCGATGTCCGCAATCCCGCAACCAGTGACGTGATCGCGCGGATTCCGAATTCGACCGCTGAAGACATCGACCGCGCGATGAAGAGCGCGCGGGCGGCATTCGAAGGGCGCGCATGGGGCGGCATGGACATTCGGGCGCGGGCGCGGCTGGTCAATCGGCTGGCGGATGCGTTCGAAGCCAATCTCGAATCCCTGTACCGGCTGGAGACCCTCAACAACGGCCGTCCGGTCAACGAGACCCGCGCGCAACTGGGACGTCTGCCGGATTTCTTTCGCTACTTTGCGGGTTTGGCGTTGTCGCGCCGCGACTCCGTCATCCCCGTCGAAGGCTCGTATCTGAACTATACGCTGCGCACGCCGATCGGCATCGTCGCCAATTGCACGCCGTTCAATCATCCGCTGATGATCATGTGCAAGTCACTGGCCGCGGTTCTCGCGAGCGGATGCGTCACCGTGGTCAAGCCGTCGGAATACACCCCGCTAACGACCCTAAAACTGGCGCAAATCTTCACCGAAGCGGGGTTGCCGCCCGGCGTGTTCAATGTCGTGCTGGGTCTCGGTCAAAGCGCCGGCAAAATGCTGGCCGAGCATCCCGATATCAACAAGCTCGTCCTGACCGGCGGCACCGAAGCCGGCCGCATCGCCGGCGGGGCGGCCGCGAAGGTCTTCGCACACCAGACCATGGAGCTGGGCGGCAAGACACCGGTCATGGTGTTCGACGATTACGATGTCGATCAGGCCGTCAACTACGCGGCATTTGGCGCCTTTATCGGCGCGGGACAAACCTGCGTCTGCGCATCGCGCCATATCGTGCAGGCATCCGTCTACGACGAGTTTGTCGAGAAGCTGAAGGCCAAGACGCAAACCATCCGCATCGGCGATCCCTTCGATCCCTCAACCCAGCTCGGGCCGGTGATCTCGGCGCGGCAGCGCGACCGCGTGTTGATGTATTCGAGCCATGGCCGCGAGGATGGCGCGCGGCTGGTGACCGGCGGCGTCGCCGCCAAGGTGCCCGGCCATGAAGGCGGATTCTTCGTCGAGCCGACGGTGTTTGCGGATGTGAAGTCCGATATGCGCATCTTCCAGGAAGAAGTGTTCGGACCGTTCACCTCGGTGACGCCTTTCAAGGATGAAGCGGACGCGTTGCGGCTCGCCAATGATTCTCCGTTCGGGCTCGCGGCTGCGATCCGTACCCGCGACGTGGCGCGCGCGCATCGGGTGGCGTCCGCCGTCAAGGCCGGCATCGTCTGGATCAACGATCATCACCGCCTCGATCCGGCCTCGCCCTGGGGCGGCGTCGATGATTCCGGCATCGGACGCGAATTCGGCACCGAAAGCTTCGACGACCACTTCAATACCAAGAGCGTGATGGTCGCGACCCACGACCAGCCGTTCGACTGGTATCGCGACACGGCGACGCAACGACGATTGAACTGAGGCGATCGAACTGAAGCAAACAGCGATCGGCTGAATCGGGTCCGCAAGAAGACCGACAGCCGCTTCTAGGGAACGAAACGACAAAGGGGAAAACGCACATGGTCACATCAGTCAACGCCGGCAGCCGTCTCGATCGGCTGCCGATCGGTCCATTCCATTACCGCATCATGCTTCTGATCGGCATTGGAATGTTCTTCGACGGCTTCGATATCTATCTCGCCGGCACCGTGCTCGGCGTAACGCTGAAATCCGGCTTCTCCACGCTGCCGCAAAACGCCATCTTCATTTCAGCGACTTTCGTCGGGATGATGCTGGGCTCGTTCGCCACCGGTTTTCTCGGCGACCGTTATGGACGGCGATTTACCTATCAGTTCAATCTGATGGTATTCGGCCTCGCCTCGCTGGCGGCGGCGTTTGCGCCCAACATGATGATCCTGATCGCGTGTCGCTTCGTGATGGGATTCGGGTTAGGGGCCGAGAATGTGGTGGGTTATTCGACCTTGACCGAATTCGTGCCGGCACGCACGCGCGGCAAATGGCTCGGGATGATGGCGGTTTGTGTCGTGACCGGCTTGCCGGTTGCGCTGCTGATCGCCTCGCTGGTGATTCCGGAATTCGGATGGCGCGCGATGTTCGTCCTTGGCGGCATCGGTGCGATCGTCGTCTGGTATCTGCGCAAGAGCCTGCCGGAGTCTCCGCGCTGGCTGGAGGCTGTCGGCCGCACCGAGGAAGCCGAAGCGCTGATGCAGTCGATCGAGCGCGAAGCGGCGCAGGGCCGGCCGCTGCCCGCACCATCAGCTGCACCAACGGTGACCGTATCCAGCGATCTCGCGACGCTGTTCACGGCACCGCTATTGTCGCGCATGATCGTCGGCTCGGTGTGCCTGATCACCATCAACACGCTGCTCTATGGCTTCGTGACCTGGCTGCCGGTGTTCTTCATCAAGCAGGGACTGAGCATCGCAACCTCGTTCGGATATTCCCTGCTGATGGCATTGGGTGCGCCGGTAGGTTCGGCCATCGGCGCGCTGACGGCGGATCGCTGGGGCCGCAAGCCGACCATCATCGGCGCCTCGCTGATCACCGTCGTGCTGGGCATCATCTATCCGATGATTTCGGATCCGGTGCTGCTGCCGGCAGTCGGCTTCGCGCTGACGGTTCCGATCTACGTGCTGGTGGCGCTGTTGTTCGGAGTCTATATCCCCGAACTGTTCCCGACCGAAGTGCGGCTGCGCGCCTCCGGCATCGTCAACACGCTGGGCCGCGGCGCCACCATCGTCACGCCGTTCCTGGTGGTGACGCTGTTCGAAGCCCGCGGCGTCGCCGGCGTGATGTCGCTGATGATCGGACTATTGCTGGTGCAGATCATCACGGTCTGGGCGTTCGGCATCGAACCGAGGCATCGCAGCCTGGAAGAACTCAAGGGCGAAGACACCGCGCCGGCGTTGCTGAAAGAAGCGTCGTAGTAGGGAAGTCGTCATGCCCGGGCATAGCCGGCCGAAGGACGGCGTCGCTTCCGCTCGCCTATGCCCGGACCTCCACGTCTTAACGGCACAGCAACACGAAAGACGTAGATGGCCGGGACAAGCCCGGCCATGACAAAGAACAAATAAAATCAGGCGCAAACAGCGCCTTTGCCCACGCTACAACACTCACGCGTTCTTCAGCGCCACCCGAAATTCGGCTTCGGTTTTCGACTTCACCTCGTCCAGCGTCACGCCGTCGGCGAGTTCGATCAGGGCCATGCCGTCCTTGCCATGCTTGTCGATGGTGAAGACCGCGAGATCGGTCACCACCATGTCGACCACCTTCTCGCCGGTCAGCGGCAGGTTGCATTTCTTCAGGAGTTTTGGGCCGTCCTTGGCCGAATGCTCCATCACCACTACCACACGCTTGACGCCCGCGACCAGATCCATCGCGCCGCCCATGCCCTTGACCATCTTGCCCGGAATCATCCAGTTGGCGAGATCGCCGTTCTGCGCCACCTGCATCGCGCCGAGGATCGACAGATCGATATGGCCGCCGCGCACCATGCCGAATGATTCGGCGCTGGAGAAATAGCTGGTGGTCGGCAGTTCGGTGACGGTCTGCTTGCCGGCATTGATCAGATCGGGGTCTTCTTCGCCCTCGTAGGGAAAAGGCCCCATCCCGAGCATGCCGTTCTCACTCTGCAGCTGAACGTCGACGCCATCGGGGATGTAGTTCGAAACCAGCGTCGGAATGCCGATGCCGAGATTGACGTAAAATCCATCGCGCAATTCCTTCGCGGCGCGGGCAGCCATTTGATCGCGGGTCCAGGCCATCAGACTTCCTCTCCGGTTGCAGCGGCAGCCGCGGCGTCCGCACGCTTGCGCGTGGTGCGCTGCTCGATGCGTTTAAGCGCGGTCCCCACCTCGATGATGCGTTTCACGAACACACCGGGCGTGTGGATGTGATCGGGGTCGATTTCGCCGGCCGGCACCAGGTGCTCGACTTCGGCGACGGTGATTTTCGCCGCGGTCGCCATCATCGGATTGAAATTACGCGCGGTCTTGCGGTACACGAGGTTGCCGGCGGTATCGCCCTTCCAGGCGTGTACGATGGCGAGATCGGCGAACAGCCCGCGCTCCATGATGTATTTCTCGCCGTCGAATTCCTTCACTTCCTTGCCTTCGGC
>JAQGKC010000374.1 GCA_028290305.1 Bradyrhizobium sp. | reverse complement strand
AATTGCTTCAACAAGGCTTCGGCCGGTGGCTGACTGATTTCGGTCTGGCTCTGATTGGGAGTTTTAAAAGCGGCAGCAATTTCGTCGCCCGTCGGCGCTTCGCTTGCTGTCGGCAACAAAGCCGGGGCGTCGGCGGTTGATTGAATTTTTGGCATCGACTGGGTGCCATCCTGAGGCGCCGATGTGCCGACCAGGGAAGCCGTGGCGTTCGTAAGCGCGATTGGATTTTCCACCGATAGAACTGCGAAGACGATCCCTGCCGTCGTTACGACCAAAATACTCATCTTCATGATTTGTGACGCAGTAACCGCTCTGTCCCAAGCTTTAAGATGCCCACCTGCTGGGGTTCTTCAGCATGAACGGAGAGACGGAGGGAAATAAGATCGTTCGTCGCCATCGGTGATGTCCCCACGCTAAACGCAACATCGAGCATCCTGGCATGAGCTTCTTAACGGGATCCCGCTCCCGAGGCCTAGATAGCGAGACCGCCGGCGCGATTTGGGAGAAATCTTGATTTCATTGGGCGAGACCGCACGATCTTTCGTTGGTTTTTGCGGCGCTTGTGGCCCGTGATCGTCGAGATGACAATTCAGTTTGGGCAGAAAGCGGCCGAAACCTGCGGTGCACCAAGGATCATGCGGGAGCCGGATTGCTCCAGATACACGCTTACTTGCCACCGAGCCGCCCAACTTCAGTCTTGAAGATTAGCTCCCATCCTCGTCCAATCTGTAGGAGCCGTTGGTTCGAAGATGTCCAGGACGTTGTGGCTCGCCCTGTTTTGTATGGTTGGTTTGGGACCAGCGATAGCGATCAAGTTGGCTGCGCTGCCGGCTGCTCAGGTCGTCGCCCAGGATCAAAGCAAGATCGAGCCGGCGTTCGCACTTAACGAATTGGCGAAGGCTGATAGGCTGAAGCTGCCCGACACCCCTGTGAAGACTGAGTTTATTGCGCCAGTTGCGAAGCCGATGCCCGCGGAAAGTCCATCGACCATCCCCGAGACCATCAAGAAGGTCGATCTCGATCGCGCCGTCGTCCATCAAGCTCCCGTCTTCGGAAGTGGCCTCAGTCGACGTCCGGACCGAAATTGGCGGAACGCCAATGCCAAGATCAACTCGGTCGAGTCGCCTCGTTGGCATACTAAAAGTAACGAATCGAAGCAAAGCACAGGCCAAAACCCGCCGAACAAAACGGCCGAGGTCTGGCACTGCCGACAGGACGCCATGGGGAGTCTCTTAAGATCATTTGACCTCTCGCCACGATGTAATTTGTAGATCGCTCTGCGAGAGTGCCGTCCGGCAATTTGGACGTCAAATTCAGCTCGTAGCTCCCAGGGGGAAGGCGGGGAGGGACCATGACGAATTGTCCAGATGGATCTGTGACCGCTTGATCTTGGCGCTCGCCGTTGCGCAACAGTTCCGCAATCGCGCCTGGCGCCACCCTGCCGGCGACAGAGGGAGTCAGTCGGCCGGTGACTCCTATCATTCTGACAAGGTGGTAAGGAGTTCGACTATGCAAAAATCTATGGGCTCATAAAAATAGGATTAAGGCCGTCCGCATCATGCATAAGCCCCACTAGATGCAGTTCAGTTCGGTGAAGATCTATCTCTAGGATCGTCAAAAGAAGCGCCAACACGGACGTGGCGAAAACGAGTGAGGGCGAGGTCTCTGTTGGGACATTCTGATCGTGCGGCGACATTAGATCGCGGAGCGACCGGCAAATTGAAAGGAAGTGCCCATACGCCTTGAATCGTATATGCATCTCGCCCTCCTTCTGACGAAGGAAGTGCACGATAGGTTGCCGGGCGGCTACGGCTCAAGATGATAAAAGCGCGCAGCCAACGCCCCACCGGGCGGGAAAACCTGCGCTCTGCCGCAGTGCAGTGCAGCATGGAACTGAAGGCGGGTTTGCCTTTGAACCTGGACAATCGACAACGAGGCGGAAAACTCCGGTGCGGTTCGTCGCGGCCTCACTATGCCTTGCTTGGCCTTGGCCTGCGGATTGGCGGAGGCGCAGACGGATCAAACGAAAGGAATTTCGCTCAATTCGACAACCGGCCGCACGTCTCCCGCCGAGAGTCTTCAAGGGCAAAGCCCGCCCAGTATGCAAGCCGCACCCGAAGGCTCAAGCAAGACCGTCGTGAAGCCTCACTAATAGTCCGATGGATCCGGTCGCGCCGCGATGTCCTTTACCGTCTGGTCGGATTGAGGCACGATCGCGCTACGCGTGCCAGCACGACAGCGATGGATAAGCGATGAACTTGCGCCTGTATCTCTGCGCAATCGCTGCAGCGCTGTCGCTGGATGTCGAAGCTGCCTGGGCTCAGCTCTCCGGGCATGGTGGACCGGTTCGAGCGCTGGCCATTTCAGCCGACGGGAACAGCGTCCTTTCCGGCAGTTTCGACACTTCCGCCATCCGATGGTCGCTTGCGACCGAATCCGCTGAGCAGGTTCTTCGCTTTCATTCTGACGCAGTGAATGCGGTGGTCTTCCTGCGGAACGGCCGCATGGCAACCGCTGGAGCCGATGCGCGGATAGCCATCTGGACGGCGGGCCGGCAACAGCCGGACGAGGTCTTTGAAGGCCATCGCGCACCGATTTCGGGACTTGCCGTCTCGCCCGACGGTTCGATGCTGGCATCCGCATCCTGGGATCGCACCGTGCGGCTTTGGCCGCTTGGTTCCGGTGCGAAGCGCGTGCTGGAGGGCCACTTGCAGAACGTCAACGGCGTTGCCTTCATGCCGGACGGAAAATCGCTGGTCAGCGTCGGTTACGACCTTGCGGTGAGCATCTGGCCGCTGCCGGACGGACCGCCGGATGTCATCACGCTGACATCGCCCCTCAACGCGGTGGCGATCGCGGCTGACGGAGAAATCGCAGCGGGCGGTGCCGATGGGAAAGTACGCTTTCTGACCGTGGGGGCGAAGGAGGCCGGCGGGGTTCAGGCCGGTCCGACGCCGATTGTCGCGCTGGCGATGTCTCCTGACGGGACGTTGATCGCGGCGGCCGGCATAGGCGGCGCCGTAGCGCTCATCGATCGCAAGGCGCGAAGCGTGCTGCGAACGCTCGGCGGTCCGGGTTTGCCGGTGTGGTCCGTGGCATTCTTGCCCGATAACGCGACCGTGCTGACGGGCGGCGCAGACGGTGCGATCCGACGCTGGAATGCACTGACCGGTGACCCGATCGGATCCTCGCTGAGCGGCACGCCGGCCGATCCGCTGGCAGCCTTTGTAGGGGACCACGGCGCAGAAATATTCAGGGCCTGCGTTGCCTGCCATACGCTGTCAGAGAAGGACAATGCGCGCGCCGGCCCGACCCTTGCTGGATTGTTCGGCCGCAGGATCGCGTCGCTGCCCGGCTATCGCTTTTCCGATGCGCTGAAAAGCATGTCCATCGTATGGACTCCGGAGACCGTCGCAAAACTGTTCGAGGTCGGCCCGAACGCCTATACGCCCGGCACCAAGATGCCGGAGCAACGGATCGGGTCGCCCGAGGACCGCAAGGCGCTCACCGACTTTCTCGCACGCGCGACCGCCAAATAGCTATCCCTTGCTCTCACGTTCGCGCAGATAATCGTCTGTCGTACGCGGCGGCGCGCGCTCGGGAACGCCGGCGAACGGATCGAATTGCTGCTCGCTCATCGTAATGACGCGGCAGTCGGCGCACATCCTGATTGCATCCAGCCGCTTGTCGCCCGCGGGAAACATCCAGTGCCGGCCTTCGAGCTTCGCCGCGATCTTGTCGATCGTGCTCTTGACGCCAAACGGCTTGTTGCAACGGATGCAAAGCGCCGGCTCTTCTTCCTTGATGATCTGGGTTCTTGCCCTGGCGGCGCGGAAGTCGATCTGCGGCTTCAGCGTGATGACCTTTTCCGGGCATGTGCTCTCGCACAAGCCGCACTGCACGCAGGCGTCTTCGACAAATTTGAGCGAAGGACGTTCGGGATCGTCAAGCAGCGCACCGGTGGGACACACCGATACGCAGGACAGGCACAGCGTGCATCCGTCCACATTGACGCTGATTGCGCCGAGCGGTGCGCCCTCGGGCAGCGCAATCACGTCGGTCGGAGCGGGCGCGACGCGGTGCAGTTCGCTCAGGGCGAAACGAAGCAGATCGGGCCGCTTGCCGACCGTCCTGAACGTTGCGGGGTGCTGCACGGTCGGCGCGGGTTCTATCCCCCGCAGCGCCTCGCCGAGCGCATCCGGATCGTCCGTTTCGATGGTCGAAACACGGCGCCCCGAAAATCCCAGCCCGGAAAGAATGGCATCGGCCATCGCCAGCGTCTGCGAAAGTCCGGCGACGTCGTGCAGGGGTTTTGCCCGCAGAAGGAAACGCACAGCTGCCGTGCCGTAGGCGAAGGCCGCCGCGATCGCCTCCAGGCCGACCTGCGTCACCTCGTTGACGGCTAGCGGCAGCACGTTGGCCGGAAGGCCGTCGCCATGGCGGGCGAGCGCATCGATCAGCGCGCTGCCGTGTTGGCCGTCGTGGAACAGCACGATGGCCCCGGAGCCGCCGGCGTCGCGATAGGTCAGCAGCATGGCGCGCAACTTGTGCAGCAGCGTGTCGGCAGGCGGCAGCGCACAGGAGGCCGCTCCGGTCGGGCAGGCCGCGGCGCACTGGCCGCATCCGGCGCAGATTTCGGCGCTGATCCTGACGTGATCGCCGTCCGGCGTAATTGCGCTGGTCGGGCAAAGATCGAGACAGCGGTGGCATCCCGTCAGCTTTGAACGCGAATGGGCGCAGAGTTCCGCGGTGAAATTGATGTATTTCGGCTTGTCGAAGCTTCCGACGAGGTCACGTGCTTTGAGCACCGCGCGCAGCATCGCCGCCGGGTCCCGCGGATCGGCGCGGAGATACCCTTCGCGCAGATCATGGGCGGGAAAGAGCGGCGGACCGCCAGAGAGATCAAGAACGAGATCGCAACGCGAGGTCGCGCCATCGCGGGAAGTTTCGAAGATCAAGGTATCGCGCGAGGAGGGGCGGAGTGCCGCGTAATCGTCGATGACGAGCTCGAAGGCGCCGAAATGGCCCTTGGCGTTGCGAATGGTTCCCTTGACGATGGGGAAGGAAGTGACAGCCGGCGGCGCGATCTGCACGGCCCCAGTAATCATGACCGTGACATCAAGATGATCGGCCAGCAGTCTGCCGGCTTCGATCGCACTCTCGTCCCGACCATAGATCAGGATCACGCCTTCGCTCGACAGGCTGACGAGCGGGAAATCAGGCGCCGGCTCAGCGGTGGCGGCGAGCAGGGCCGCCATTTTCGGTCCCGCCTGGGCCCCTCCCGTGGACCAGCCTGCCGTCTCGCGCACGTTGACGAAATCGATACGCTCCGCCCGCTCGCCTGCCTCATCCGAGAACAGCCGCGCCTCCTGGGTGCAGCCGACGGTGAGCGATCCCTCTGCCCTGGCGGCATTGCGAAACTGATCGAGCTCGGCCCGGCACAGCTGGCGAAAGGTCGCGATCTCGCTGTTGCAGCATCCCCGCTTAACGGCAGGCGTATCGAGGCGCATCGTGTCTTCGCACGAGCACATCAGGATCGTTTTGGGAGGACGTGCCATGCTTTGCCCAACACTCCGACCAAAGAGGCGCGGAACGGCTGCGAGCAGACTCGCGTCGGCGGTCCGTCTCGTATAGTTATGCTCATTGGAGCGGAAAAGGAAGCTGGAGCGACAGCTGTCACCGACCCCACGCACGGACGCGTTCGCATCGGAACCCATCGATTTGCCTCCGCCGTTCACGCTGGTGAGGCTGCGCGAAAGCCGTGACGCCTTCACCCACGCGCTCGATATCGCCGAAGCGAGCGGCGCAGGTACCCTGGTCTATGTCGGGCGGTTCGATCTCGCGGAATTTGCGGTGGTGCTCGAACCCAACGAGCCATTGTACACCGCGCGCCGCGCTTTCTATGCCGGAATGGTGGCGCTGACCGACGCCCTGCGCGCCTATGCGCCGCCGAACAAGGAGGTAGCGATCGATTGGCCCGACGCGATCCGCATCGACGGTGGCCTCGTCGGCGGCGGGAGGCTCGGCTGGCCTCCATCTGCGAAAGAAGACGAGGCGCCGCCATGGCTGGTATTCGGTGCTATGATCCGAACCGTCTCGGTGACTGACGCGCCGCTGGGCATTCTTCCGCTCTCCTCGGCACTCGAGCAGGAAGGTTTTGGCGACGCGGGAGCGGTTCAGGTAACGGAAAGTTTTGCGCGGCATCTGATGCTGACGACCGACGCTTGGCAGGTTGACGGGTTCGATGGCGTGGCGCGCGAATTCCTGAGCCGGCTGACGCCCGAAACACAAGTCCGCCGCAGGATCGACGAGAGCGGCGATCTCATCACGCACCGGACCGGTACTGACAAGACCGAGCGGCGTGACCTGCTCAAGGCTTTGGCCACGCCTTCGTGGCTCGATCCGAAACTCGGAGCACCGCGCATGTGAAGCTGTTGCGCACCATAGCCCTTGATCCATCCGACACGTTCGTCTTCGACGTGGCGGCGGAACCTGGCGACTGGGCCGTATCGGGCGCGTTCCGGTTTTGCGATCGGGACCCGGCCAAGCTGACCGGCAAAAACCGTTCGGCCTTCCGCAGCGGCTTTCTCGGCGTGCAATCGTGGGGCTGGTCGACGCTGGTGCAGATCGTCCCGGCGACGGCGGCCGATCGTCGAGCCCTGGTGGAA
>JAQGKC010000340.1 GCA_028290305.1 Bradyrhizobium sp. | reverse complement strand
CATCGGCTTTCGTCAAGATCGATCTTCGCACGCTCGAAGGCAGCAAGCCCTTCCCTCGGCCGGCTCGCGAGGGCCATGCATTTCGCAAACTCTGCTTGCAAGATCCAGTTGAAAATTCCGTAGCGTGCCGCAGACAACTTCTCAAGACCTGAGTAGAGCGTTGCCGACGCTGCGCTGATTTCCCCTCCTCGCCTTATTTTGTAGAGAGCCTGCATGCTAAGACAAAAGCCTTGGTAGTTGTGCAGAGCGTATTTCCCCGCATGACCTGCGAGTTCGTCCACGAGTGCCTCGGCTTCGAGGTCATCTGGATTTGTCAAATATGCGATGAAGCTTGCAAAAGTCAGCGCCCCGCAAAGGTTCACGGTCCGATTTGATTGGCGCGCTTCAGCGACGGCCATCTGATTGAACCTACCGGCTTGATCCGGAGAGCCACGCAGCCACGCCAAGGTCGCAAGACCGGCCAAGTTATCGACCTTGCGATCATAGCCAAACCGCTTGATCAGCAATTGTCGCGAAGCTTCGTCATCACGATGCAGCGACAATTCTAGCAGGCCTTGAGCTTCCGTAATTCGTCCAGCATGGTAATATGTTATGCCCCGCATATAGTTGGCCGTTGCGACAGCGCCGATACGACCCGTTCCTTCCGAAACCTCGCCGCAGCGGTCCGCCAATTTGATCGCTTCCACGTAATTTGGAACGCGCAATTCGTGAGCCCACAGCACAAGCAGGGCGTCCAGCTGATGTTCGATATCGTTAAGGCCCTCGGCGAGAAGCAGCGCTTTGGCCCACGTGGTGTATGATTTTTCCGTCATGCCACCTGTGAACATCGTGCAACTCGCGAGGGCCGACTGAAGGATCATCTCCTGTCGTGTGCCCGAATTCATGTCATCGAGATGACTTATGGCCTTTCTCATCCATTCCCGGCATTCGGTGAGCAGCGCCATATCCATCCAGGTGCTTGCCGATGCCGCGACGAGTTCGACGCCGATTTTCGCATCACCCGCGGCAGAAAACGCCCAGTTCAGGGCGGCTCTGAGGTTATCGACCTCGATCCCGAGCGCCTTGGACCAGCCCGATGCATCCATCGCAGCGCCTTGCCTGAACAGATCGGTGAAATAAAGGGCGTGACGGCGGCGAAAAAGGTTCTGCTCATCGCTCTTGGCCAGTCGTTGCAAGGCAAAAGCGTGAGTGGTGTCGAGCAAACGCAGCCGCCCCTCCTGTCCCTGAGCGGCAATCATCGATTTCGAACGAAGCTCCCAAACGCAATCCGATACATTTGCTTCATCCACCGTCTCATCGGCGACAATGGCGACCGCCGCTTCGAATGTAAATCCGCCGGCAAAAACGCTGAGGCGGCTCAATACGCGCTTCTCCGCCTCGCCGAGCAGCTCGTAGCTCCACTCCAACGTAGCGTTTAACGTCTGGTGCCTCGACGGGGCGGTTCTACGCCCCACCCATGACAGGTTTAGTCGCTCGTCGAGCAGGCTTGCGGTCCTGCTAAGGCCAAATATGTCAACCCTGCAGGCTGCGAGTTCGATCGCCAATGGAATACCATCAAGCCGCCGGCAAATTCTCGCGGCAGTCGGCGCATCCGCATCGGTCAGTTCGAAGTCACTTCGCACAGCCCTCACGCGGTCGACCAGCAGTTGAACAGAGGGATATTGCAGCGCATCCCGCGCTGACAGGCTGCTATCTTCCGGAGGGCATTCGAGCCCATCGAGTTCATAAACATGCTCTCCTTCTACACGCATCGCCTCTCGGCTGGTCGCGAGCAAATGCAATGTCGAGACACGGCTAATAAGTTCTTCCGCAACAGCCGACGCTTCATCGACAAGGCGTTCGCAACAGTCGAGAATGATGAGCGTTGGCCTTCCCTGCAAACGATCGATCAAGGCCGGTATGACATTGTTTGCTTGCACCGACATACCGAGTGCTGCGGCAATGGCTGGCGCGACGAGCGAAGCACCGCCGAGAGCACTCAGGTCGACGAAATAAATCTGGCTGTTGAAAGTGGTGCTCATCTCATAGGCGACTGCCACCGCTACCGTGGTCTTGCCGATGCCGCCGGGCCCGACGACCGTCACAAACCTCTGCTCGGTCAGCTTCACCTGGAGCGCGGCCAGGGCGTCCTTTCGTCCGAGCATCCGCATCAAGCGCGCGGGCAGTCGGGACCTCGAAGATGGCTTGAGATCCCCCGACGTTGGCGAGGAAAGTGACGTTACCGGTACGACGAAGCTGTATCCCCGTCCGGGCACGTTCGCGATATATCGCCTGCCAGGGTCACTCTGATCGAGGGCCTTCCGTAACGCCGAGATGTGGACGCGCAAGCTGACTTGTTCGGCTCCTCTCATTGGCCAAACGCGCTCGATCAGGGTTCTCCTGCCGACGACCTTGTTTGCTTGCTCCACCAGGGCGATGAGGAGATCCATGGCGCGCGCGCCGAGCGGTACGACCTTTGCGCCATTTGTCAGAAGTCTGTTTCCTATCGAGAGTTCGAAAGGGCCGAAGCTCAGCACTTTGCCGCGCCGATCGTTCATGAGATATTCTCGTCCATGCCCGTTCTCGAGGTGACCACGTCGGGGATTCTGCGCTCGCGTCGCCAACCGGCCGGGCTTTGACCAAAGGCCTGTCTGAAGAGCCTGCATAGATGTGCTTGATCCGAGAAGCCTACGCTCAAGGCTATTTCACTCAGTGATGCCGCACTGGTCATCATCAGGTGGCAGGCTCTCTCCAGACGCCTTCTCACCACGTAGGCATGTGGTGACTCGCCAACAGCCAATTTGAACTTACGTGAGAAGTGCGCCGGGCTTCGACGCGCGACAGCACTGAGATCCCGGATGTGAATGGTGCGGTGTAAATTGCTGTCAATATAAGCCCGCACTCGAAGTATCTGCCAAGCCGCCAGACCGCCCCTTGTGGAGCCATTAGCGCCCGAACAGCGCTCGATTTCCGCTTGCAGGATGTGCGATGCTGTAACCAGTGACGCCTTGGCCGCCTCCTGATCCCGTCCCAACTCTCGCCTTGCAGCGTCAAGCAGCTTGGCCAGGCTGTTCGCAACCAGGTGGAACTGTTGATCGGCCGCAAAGGAAGACTCTGCTGCGGTGGTTTGAAGTCCTTCCATGATCATTCCCTCGCCGAACTATCCGAGGCTTCGGATCGGCGAGAGAGTGCAGCAAGGGGCCCGTCTTGGCTCGTTAATCAGCGTTATGGAAGGTTAATGTTGCTCGGCCCCACAGAACGAATTTAGTATTAAAGATCAATATGTTACATCCTGATGTTACATCTTGATGTTACATCTTGGCGAACCTCAGTTCGCAACAATTGAGAACATCCCCCACGGTCGCCCATATCCAAAATACTATGAGAGACGCGAGGACAACTTTCCTCACCTATTGCAAGAACATCTCCCAGCCGAGGGTCTCTACGCGATGGGGGTGCCCGCGGAGTCCCTCTCGGCGAAGCGAGGGACTGGACGCTTCGCCTTACGGCGGGAGTATTTTTAGTCAGTTACGAGCCATAGTCCTCGAGTATCTTCAGATCGCTAACCGAGTAAGAGAGTGAGTAACGAAATCCGGACTCGATCCTTTTCGGCGCGAGCGCGTGGAGTTCTTCGCCTTTCGTTTCCGTAAAATTAAGCTCGCCCTTCCCGATCCAAGCGCCGACAACGGTGAGATTGTCGGTGATCGACATCGCCAGTTCGTTGACCGCAGGCTTGTCCTGGTAGCCGGCCGCCAATCTCGGGAAGTATCGCAACAAGACCGTGGGTCGACTGAGGAGAGACATTCCGTTTTCGACCGGCTTGTGCAAGGTGACGCAGGCTTCCG
>JAQGKC010000327.1 GCA_028290305.1 Bradyrhizobium sp. | reverse complement strand
CTCGTGCATTTCGCGGTCGCCGCCCGCGACGGCCGCATCGTCCACCGCGAGCACCGCTTCGGCGCCATCGGCCGCACCGCCGTGCGCGAACGTTCGGTGGTCGAAGCGCTCCGCATGCTGATGGAATTGGCGCGCGGCCCGGCCCAGGTCAAACCGCGTCGCGAAGCCGTGACAAGGCTGCGCGTGCGGGTGGCCCGGAGCGCAAGGCGTCATCCGGTGAAGCGACGACGTCCGCCGCGGTCCTAGGTCCGACGCGTCGGCCATGCGGAGCGGCGTGATGCGGCGCCGTGGTATCTGACCATGCGCCTGTTCCGTCAGCGTATGCCGCAGGCGTGGCCTGACGTCATTGCGCGGGTGTCCGCGGAGTTCGCTCGCATCGCCAGCCGCGAACGCGGCCTGTTCGGCCGCTCGGGGCCGACATTCACCCGCCAGCAGAGTTGCGATTTAGCGCATCACGTTGGCCCGTGTGTTTCGTCGCCGTTAGCGCACGCGGTTTCAAATGTAGCATTGCAATCGTAACCAAAATCGTTGCGTCACGGCTTGGCGGCAGGGATCGAAGTCATATGATCCCTGCTCTTCTCGAGGTTTGCTTAAGCTGAGCTTCATCTGACAAGCTGCATCCCGCACATGCGCAACAGCCGGCTTCCACTGTCGAATGCAGAGACCTCGACCAATCCCAAGCCTTTAATGCGCGCCTCAACTCGAAGGAAGACTGAAATGCGCCGATACCTGGCGGTAGCCGGCTTGCTAGCCGCTGTGTTTTTCGTGTCCAGCCAACTGCCGATGTATTCGGAGGAGCCGCGCTCTCCCGCCGAGATGCGTTTTGACGAGGTTGTCCAGTCGCCACTGGAACTACGCTCGTTTCTTCACGCGATGCCAAAGGGAGCGGACCTGCATTACCATCTCATTGGCGGCGCCTACGCCGAGAATCTGATAAAGTCGGGCGCCCGTAAGGGCTCATGCATAGACGTCAATAAACTCGCCGCCTCGCCACCACCATGTGACGCCGGCCACGGTCTCCGCCCGATTTCAGACGCTTTGCAGGACGCTGATTTAAACCGGAAAATCGTAGATGCGTGGTCCATGCGAGGCTTCGTTGCCGACGCGGGATTCACGGGTCACGACCAGTTCTTCAGATCATTTGGCCTGTTCGGCAACGCGGTTGATCCTGCCGTGTTGGTCAGCGAAGTCTCCAATCGCGCTGCGGAACAACGGCTCGCCTACATAGAGCTGATGATCTCGCTCCAAACACAGGCGATTGATCAAATCGCTTCGAACATCACGTGGACTGAAGACTTCGATGGGATGCTGGACAAGTTGTCGAGCCTCGGCATCGAGCGAATTGTCGAGGATGCAATTCGCGACTTGGACGACGTTGAGCGACAGAGGACGCGCATTCTCAAATGCGGCCAGGACAAACCCCACCAGGACAAACCCGACCCTGGATGCAATACCGAGGTTCGGTATTTGATGACAACGAATCGAACCCTGTCGCCGGCGCTTGTCTTCGCCCAGACCGTATTCGGGTTCATGCTGGCAAAGAAAGACTCTCAAGTCGTCGGGATCAATTTCGTCGGCCCCGAGGACAACCCCGTGGCGCTGGCGGACTATTCCTTGCACATGCGAATGTTGAACTACCTCGAATCGAAAATGCCAAATGTGAATGTTGCCCTGCATGCGGGGGAGCTGACGCTTGGACTTGTTACACCGGAACAATTAAGTTCCCATATCCGGGAGGCCGTCGTCATCGGCGGTGCTCGGCGCGTCGGTCACGGCGTGGACATTATGTACGAGGATCGGCCGTACGAGTTGCTGCAGACACTTGCAGACCGGCACATTGCGGTGGAAATCGCACTCACCAGCAATCGGCTTATTCTGGGGGTGGCCGGCAAGCAGCATCCGTTTCCGGTCTATCGACACTTTAACGTCCCGCTTGTGATTGCTACCGACGACGAAGGGGTTTCCAGAACTGACATGACCAATGAGCTGGTCACCGCTGTCACGTCCTATGGATTGACCTACGGCGATGTCATCTCTCTTCAGCGCAACAGTTTGGAATACTCGTTTCTGCCTGGCCAGAGCTTGTGGGAAGACACAAGCAATTGGCGGCCGGCGCTTCCCTGTCGAACCAGTCCGAAAGACCAGCCCTCTTCGGCTTGCCTGACGCTCTTGAAGAGCAGCAAGAAAGCTGAACTTGAGTGGAACTACGAAAGGTCGCTTGAAAAGTTCAATGGTGTTGGGAAATAGCCGTGGATACGAGGGAAGGCTCGCGTCGGATGGACCGGCCGGCTGAACATCGGCGATGGCTACGAAGCGGACAAACATCGCAACGGAACGGCCGGATGGGCCAAAACTACAATCGTCCAGTGAAGATGCTTGTCCGCCCCGGACTTCTCGGATCACGTTGCGTCCACCACGATCTCGATCAAGAAGCCGTTTCGGCTCGTCGAACCGGTGGAGCGTGGCTGGGTTAGCATAACGGCGGCTACGGCCCTGTCGTCTCGTCCTCCGCGCGCGGTGCTTTCGCGTCCAGCTTTGAGGCGGCAGTGATAATGCGATCGGCGAGCCCCGCCGGGGATCGAACCGGCGGTCCAGCGAGCGCCTGACGAAGCGTGCGTGCCTCCTCACGGAGCGCCCGCGCCTCACCTGACGATGCGAGCAGTTGTTCGGCAGCCACGCGCTCGCCATCAGGCCAGCGTGACATGTCCTCCCCAAGCCGGTCGATCAGATCTTCGAATGCGCTGATGTCCATCGTCTGCTCAATCCAGCGTTGGAGTCCTATTGGGCATCTCAAAGCAACGCGAGTTCAGTCAACGCCAGCAGCCGTGCACCATGTAGACCCGTCACGTTGAGCGGGGCCACCGGCAGTCACGACAACGCCTTGGCGTTCCTCGGCCTTCATCGGGGATTTGACTTAGCCTTGACTTAGAAGCGCGCTGGCTTTGCGAATTTAGGCCGAGCCTGGAGTCAACGCATGCTCGACTTCAAGGAACCGGCGCAGCGCCTAGGACTGCAAAGCGTCTTGAACAAGAATGCCTGGCAGTCAGTCCGCCCTGCGGCCTATCACCGCAAATAAAATACCCGCCCGCCCGGTACGCCCCGGGAATGCCGGATGACGATTGCTTCCGGGCGGATGCGATCGCGACCGTAACGGAGCGCCCTCGCTAACGTCCCGATAAGCCCAGCGCTTCGATCATCGCGGTGACTCGGTGCATGGTCCATCGGCCCCGGTTCGGGTGGTGCGGTCGGCGGTGTCATTGAACTGGGGCGATCGACGTGGGGCGCATAGTAGCAGGAAAAGCGCTCGGCTGGCCTTGTATTTTGCGGCACGCCGGTGGCCTTCCGAGCCCTGCATCATGAGCTTTCCTTCGGTCGTACTGACGCACCACCTCCAGGCTCGGCCGCGCTTCTTCAAGACCACGTCAAAGACGGGAAACTGTTCTGGCATTGTGGGTTACTAATCCAGGGGGTCCGTTGCTTTTTGTCTATCCATGTCGTCGTAGGTTCAAACCTTCCTACAGCATAAGGCCACAGATACGGCGCAAATAAGAGGCAGCCAATAGGGCTTGGCCGCCCCCGTCTCCAATCGACCAGCATTTGGCCGCCTTGCATTGGTAAATTCTTTGAACTTGAAACGTTCCCTATGTATGTATTCCCTTCATGTCGGTCTCTCCGGTTAACCCTATCGCGCCAAGATTGCGAATAATCCGCCGGACAGTTTTGAGGGGTCACAATCCCAACTTTATTGTCTCTTTCTATCCAGCCAAGAGCTGATCGGGCAGCTGATCGGGCGATCGTTCGTATCTCTCAAATTCCTTTTTTGGCTTTCTCCAATGTCATTGACCACCGACAAGATTGTGCTGTTCATCGATGGCGCAAACCTTTACGCGACGGCAAAGGCGCTCGGTTTCGACATCGACTACAAACGCCTGCTCAGGGAATTCCAGGGTCGCGGAACGCTGCTGCGCGCGTTCTACTACACGGCGGTCATCGAGGATCAGGAGTTTTCCTCGATCCGCCCCCTGATCGACTGGCTCGACTACAACGGCTACACAGTGGTCACCAAGGCGACCAAGGAGTTCATCGACGCCAGCGGCCGTCGCAAGGTGAAGGGCAACATGGATATCGAACTTGCCGTCGATGCCATGGAGCTCGCCGAAAATATCGACCAGATGGTGCTGTTCTCCGGCGACGGAGACTTCCGCTCGCTGGTCGAGGCGGTGCAGCGACGCGGCGTCCGCGTCACGGTGATCTCAACCATTTCGAGCCAGCCGCCGATGATCGCCGATGAGTTGCGCCGCCAGGCCGACGTGTTCACCGATCTCGTTGAACTCCGCTCCAAGATCGGACGCGATCCGTCCGAACGCCCGCCGCCGCGCGAACCGCGTCATCCTCCGCCAAATAGCGGCGCATGACGCGGTCGTTCATTCGCCCCACGGATCCGGCTGCTACGCGTGAGCTTGGGGCTGAAAAACAGGTTCTCCAAAACAGAAATTTGTCTAAGCTTTTCAATCCGATTCCACCTGTCCAGTCCCCCCACTGAAAAATATACCGCTTCCTCCTTCCCCCAAATCAGATGTTTCCTTGTCCCGTCCCGTCTCGACCAGAGGGGCGTTTCGCGATCGTCACGATATGCGAGGCGGGATGCGATGGACGCGATGCGTCATGAGACGATTGACGTGGTCGCGGACGGCGAAATCGTGTGGTCCTGGCGCCCCGACGCTGGCGCTAAGGTCTTGGAGCGCGCATCGCGCGCCTCAGGAGTGATGGTGGCAAAAGAGCCCGGTCACCAGGGAGATCACGTATAAGCCGTAAAACCATTGCGCAGGGAATGCCGGTTGCTGCCGGTGAACCTGTGGTTGCTGACGCCTGTGCTTTTTGTTGCACAGGCGGCCGAGGGTGCATCGGACACCCGGCATTCCCGGCACCCTCTGTGTCTTTCGAGGGTGGTTTGTTTGATAATAGAATCGGAATGCATGGCGCCCTGCACGCTGCGTCACTGCGAGCGCGAGCGAAGCAACCCCATCGGACCCGATCATCATCAGCAGTCCCGGCCTTTGACGGACAATTTCTAGCTGTGACACAGTCTCGCTCGCCCCAAAATTGCCTGATGGCGTCGTCACGCTGGTCCCAAGACATCTAGCCTCAAGACATCTAGCCTCAAGACATCTCGCCGTCACAAGCCGGAACGTTCGCATGTATGTCGCCGAGA
>JAQGKC010000325.1 GCA_028290305.1 Bradyrhizobium sp. | reverse complement strand
AGAGTCCGCGCCGTATGGGTCCCTGCGTTCGCAGGGACGACTCGTTGAAACACCGCGCAAAACCGGAAAAATTCGCCCGCGGACCGCACAGAAGATTCCATATGCGATAGCCCTGCCGCAAGCGGGGAGAGGTGAAGAGCCTCACGTCTCGATCTTCACGTACTCAAAATCGCCCGGCTTGTTGTCGATGCCGATCTTGGGCGGCGATATCCATGAGGCGAACTCGCCGGCCTCGGTCACCGGCGTCATCAGCGACGCGATGAAATCGCCGTCGTCCGCCGAGGGCAGCCACTCGTTCTTGCGCTTGTTCCAGGTCGCATCGTCGATCAGTACGCCGTCCGGCGTGGCGTGGATATCCCTGAACTCACCGATCTGGCGGTGGAAAGCGACGTTCGGCAGCGTCAGCTTGATGTCGTAGCCAGCGAGCGCGATGATCTTGTTCCAGCGCAACAGGCCCTTGACGCAGTCCTGCGTGTAATCGTCGCGCAGCCGCATGTTGAGCGCGGTGAGCGCCGGCTCGTCGACGCGCTTGATCTCGCCGTTCACCAGCTTGAGCACGGGATAGGTGCTGTTCTGCAGGCGATGATCGTCCTGGATCTGTGTCTCATGGTAGCGGCCCTTGATGCCGGCATTGAAGGCGTTCGCCGCATTGGTGGAGACCTCGGAACCAAACAGGTCGAGCGAGAGCGAGTAATGCAGGTTCAATTTCTTCTGGATGGTCGGAAGATCGACCACCCCGAGCGCGCGAACCTTCGCGACATCGTTGGGATCGCTGATTCCGGCGGCCTTCATCGCCTCGCAGGTTCGCTGCACGACACGGCTGATGCCGGTCTCGCCGACGAACATATGATGCGCCTCTTCGGTCAGCATGAAGCGGCAGGTGCGCGACAGCGGATCGAAGCCGGACTGGGCGAGACTGTGCAACTGCATCTTGCCGTCGCGGTCGGTGAAATAGGTGAACATGAAAAACGACAGCCAGTCCGGCGTCGCCTCGTTGAAAGCGCCTAACATGCGCGGCGAATCGGCATCGCCCGAGCGGCGGCGCAACAACTCGTCGGCCTCCTCACGGCCATCGCGGCCGAAATATTTCTGCAGCAAATAGACCATCGCCCAGAGGTGGCGGCCTTCCTCGACATTGACCTGGAACAAATTGCGCAGATCGTAGAGGGAGGGCGCGGTCTTGCCGAGATGGCGCTGCTGTTCGACTGATGCCGGTTCGGTGTCGCCCTGGATCACGATCAGGCGGCGCAGCGTGGCGCGATGCTCGCCCGGCACTTCCTGCCATGCCGGCTGGCCGTAGTTTTCACCGAACGGTATGACGCGGTTCTCTTCCTGCGGCGCGAGCAGGATGCCCCAGCGATAATCCGGCATCTTCACATAGTCGAACTTGGCCCAGCCGCGCGGATCGACCGAGTAGGCGGTGCGCAGATAGACCAGCGACTGCTGGAAGCCGTCCGGGCCCATATCGTTCCACCAGTCGATATAGCCGGGATGCCAGCCCTCCAGCGCCTTGAGCACCTGCCGATCCTCGCTGAGATTCACGTTGTTGGGAATCTTGGTGCTGTAATCGACGTTCATGATGTTCATGGCGTGCTCCTTGTTCGGTCTCGTGACCCGGACGCGGTGCAGCGCGAAGCGGTGCGCCGCAGAGCCGGGACCCATCTACGTGACAGTCCATGTTAGGTCCCGGTTCTGCAGCGCGTCACAAGAGTGCCGCACTGCGCCCGGGACACGAACTTACACCCGCGTCATATCGAACTGCGCCTTCTGGCCGGTGCCGTAGCGCCGCAGCGCGCCTTCTTCGCCGACCGCGTTGGGACGCTGGAAGATCCAGTTCTGCCACGCCGTCAGGCGCGAGAAGATTTTCGATTCCATGGTCTCGGGCCCGACGAAGCGCAGATTGGCTTCCATGCCGGTGAGACCATCGGGCGAGAAGCTGGTACGCTCCTCGAAGAACACCCTGATCTCGTCGTCCCAGTCGATATCGTCGAGCGCGAAGGTGACGAGGCCAAGCTGCTCGGCTCCCTCGGCGTCGAGCGCCTCGCCGATCCTGGCCTGCGCGCGCGAAACATCCTCGGCATCGGCCTGAAAGCGCGATTGCAGCCGGGTCAGGCCGTGGCTCATGGGGTACGGACCGAAATTCATCGCTGATAGTTCGATGGTCGGCGGCGCGCGGTTGTCGCCCTGCCTCGAGCCGATCAGCATGTAGGAGCGGTCAGCGGCGAACACGAGTTCGGCCAGCGTGCCGACGAAGCATGAGCCAGGTTCCACCAGCGTCACCAGCGTGCGCGAGGTGACGTCGATGCGCTTGAGTACCCGCTTCCAGTATTGCCTGATCTCGTTGACCAGCCAGTGCGCCTTGTTGGCTTCCAGGAATGCGTCGCAGGCCCGAACATTCGCACGCTCGCCATGCGACTTGAACACCAGCATCGCGGTCTCGAGTTCGTTGATGCGCAAATGAAGGATCGCGTCGTCGAGCTCGCGCGCCACCTGCAGCGGCCAGAACGATGCGCCTTGCACGATCATGCCGTCGATATCGGCAGGCGGGACGGCCTCCGGCGCCTTGATCGAAATGGTGGCGATGCGCTCGGTACGATTGATATCGACACTGACAAAGCCATAGCGGATGCCGCTGTCGTCGAAGCTGCGCGTCAGCGGGCTAAGCGAAATGCCTTTGCCATTGCCGTTGCGTTTCGAGGCGGCGGCGAATTCTTTTGAGCGCTCCGCGACCTTGGCTTCGAGCTTACTGTTGGGCACGATCTCGTCGACGAGGCGCCACTGTACCGCGCGCTTGCCCTTGATGCCTTCCTCGATGGTGCAGAAATAATCGGCGTGGTCGCGCCGCACCTTGCGCTTGTCGACCACCCGCGTCAGTCCGCCGGTACCCGGCAATACCGCCAATAGCGGCACTTCCGGAAGCGCCACTGCAGCCGAACCATCGTCGGCAAGGATAATGTGGTCGGTCGCCAGCGCCAGTTCATAGCCGCCGCCGGCCGCAGTGCCGTTGATGACACTGACAAAACGTTGGCCGGAGTTCTCGCTGGAATCCTCCAGCCCGTTGCGGGTCTCGTTGGTGAATTTGCAGAAATTGACCTTGTGGGCGTGGGTCGCGCCCGCCAGCATGCGAATGTTGGCGCCGGCGCAGAACACGCGATTTTTGCCGGAGCGAAGCAGTACCACCTTCACGCCGGGATGCTCGAAGCGCAGCCGCTGCACGGCGTCGGCGAGTTCGATATCGACGCCGAGATCGTAGGAATTCAGCTTGAGCTGATAGCCTTCGAACAGCCCGCCATTCTCATCGACATCCATGGTCAGCGTCGCGACATCGCCTGCGACATCGAGCTTCCAATGCCGATAACGCGACGGCTCGGTCTGGAAATCGATGTATTTCGCGCCACCCGCGAGGACGCGATCTTCACCGGCCATGGGCCACCCTTGAGTTATGACGATTGATCTTACCATGCACAATAATGCATGTTTTGGAGCTCGTCTAGCTTGAAACGCCATAATATGCATTTTGTTTCATGTGTACGGTTCCGTTCCAGCGTTACTTAGCCGCTTCAGAAAGATGGCTGGTGGATAGGGAGGCGCGCCGGGCTTTAGGCGGCGCGTGAACCCACATCGCGCAAAACAGCATTTGCGAATTCCGAGATCGCCTCAAGCGTCGCCCCCGGCACCTCACGATGCGGCGAATGTCCCGCGCCGGGGATCATGGTCACGTCAACCGGGCAGTAGCTTTCCTCCTGCGCGATCTCGATCTGGCGGATCGTGCCATATTGATCGTCGGCGCCCTGCACGATCGCAACCGGCACGCGGATATAGGCGAGATAGTCCGAGATATCCCAGTTCCGGAATTTCGGATCGAGCCACACGTCGCTCCAGCCATAAAACGTATTGTCGACATCGCCATGCCAGCGCGCGAGCTTCGCCCTGAGGCTGTTCGTCTCATAGGCTTTCCGGGTCTCGGCGATCGACGCCAGCCCCATCTCCTCCACGACGAAGTGCGGCGCGATCATCGCAACCCCTTGCACGCGATGATCCTGGTGACCGCCGGCATAGATCGCCGCAATCGAAGCGCCGTCGGAATGACCGAGCAAGAGACCATGGCGAAAGCTGATTTTGTCGAGCAACTTGGGCAACACATCGAGCGCTTCGACATGCATGTAATCGAGCGGGCGCGGCAGCGTCACCGGCGTCGAGGCGCCATAGCCTGCGCGCGAATAGACCAACACGCCCGCCTTGGTGGCGGCTTGAAGCTTGTCCGGAAAGTCTCCCCACAGCCCGGCCGATCCCAGGCCTTCATGCAGCATGACGATGGTCGGCGCCTCGTCTGGCGCGGGACCGATCATACGGTATTCGAGATCGGAAGCGCCGATCGAGAGGAAGCCGGTGGGCGAGAGGGTCATGCAGTTACTCTTGCTTCGTCCGTCATGCCCGCGTTTGTCGCGGGCATCCACGACACGACTTTCTTAACCGCCAAACAAGACGTGGATGGCCGGGACAAGCCCGGCCATGACGGCTAAACTTGGGTCCCATCCCGCAGCTTGAACCGCTGGATCTTTCCCGTCGCGGTTTTGGGCAGGCTATCGACGACATCGATCCAGCGCGGATATTTCCACGGGCCGATCTTCTGTTTAACATGCTCCTTCAGCGCCTCATGCAGACCCTCGGTCTTCGCCTCCGCTCGCAGCACCACGAAAGCCTTCGGCTTCAGCAATCCCTCCGGATCGGCTTCGGGCACGACGGCGGCCTCCAGCACCGCGGGATGGGTGATCAGCGCGCTCTCGACCTCGAACGGCGACACCCAGATGCCGGAGACCTTGAACATGTCGTCGCTGCGGCCGCAGAAGGTGTAGCGCCCGTCGGCGTCGCGGATGTATTTGTCGCCGGTGCGGGTCCAGTGGCCCTCGAACGTCCTGCGGCTTTTGCTGCGCTGATTCCAGTAACCTTCGCCGGCGGAGGGCGCATCGACCAGGAGCTCGCCGACTTCGCCATCGGCCACGTCGTGACCCGCTTCGTTAACCAGCCGCACCTTGTAGCCGGGCACCGGGCGGCCGGATGAGCCGTATTTGATGTCGCCCGGCGCATTCGAAAGAAAAATATGCAACAGTTCGGTCGAGCCGACGCCGTCGAGAATATCGACGCCGAAGCGTGACTTCCAGCTGTTGCCGACCGACTCCGGCAGCGCCTCGCCCGCCGAGGTGCAGACACGCAGACGTGTGCCGCCGCGCTCATTCTTCAGCGTCTCATCGTTCAGCATCGCCGAGAACAGCGTCGGCACGCCGAAGAAAATGCTCGGATTGTATTTGCGCATCAGCGCAAACATCACAGCCGGCGTCGGACGTTCGGAGTTGAGAATAGTGGTGGCGCCGACCGACATCGGAAACGTCAGCGCATTGCCAAGGCCGTAGGCGAAAAACAGTTTGGCCGCCGACAATCCGACGTCGTTCTCGCGGATGCCGAGCACCTGTTTGGCATAGGTCTCCGCGGTCGCGGCGAGACTGGAATGCAGATGCCGCACCCCCTTGGGCATGCCGGTCGAGCCCGACGAATACAGCCAGAATGCCGGTTCATCGGCATGGGTCGCGACGGTTGCAAATGAATCCGGCTCGCTTGCTATCTCATCCGACAATCGCCTGTAGCCGTGCGCATTTTGGCCGGACACAACGACGTGCTCGAGATCCGGCATCCGGCCGAGCATGTCTTTCACCACCGGCAGCAGAGCCTCGGAGACGAACAGCACCCGGGCGCGGCAATCCGCCAGCACATAGGCATACTGATCCGACGTCAGCAGCGTGTTGAGCGGCACCGGCACCACGCCGGCGCGGATTGCGCCCAAACACACCGCCGTGAAAGCCACGGTGTCGAGCATTGTCATGGCGACGCTTTCTTCGCGGCGAACGCCGATCCGGCGCAGCATGTTGGCGGCGCGGCGAGTTTGCTTTTGCAAATCGCCATAGGTCAGCTCACGCACGGTGTCGGTGAAGGCGAGCTTGCCGCCGCGCCCTTCATCGACATTGCGGTCGAGCAGCCAGGTCACTGCGTTATAGGAACCGGACGAGCCGCTCATGCCGCGCTCCCATCAGCCAAGCATGTCACGACGCTCCTCCCCCTAGGCTTTAAGTATTATAAGTCATAGAAAGGCACTACGCGCGCTTGCTGTCAATCCTCATCGGCATTATGTTTCCGGACCAGGC
>JAQGKC010000237.1 GCA_028290305.1 Bradyrhizobium sp. | reverse complement strand
CCGGGCCACCGTTGCGGGATCATCGACATTCATCTTTGCATTTGCGATGAGCTCGTCGAAAGCTGCGGCCGCACCAGTCCGGGTCGCCCGCGGAGCGGCGTACGTGACGCCAATGCCGGCGTTCTTCCATTCCCGGCGTAACGCATTCGAAAATCCGCGGAGCGCAAATTTCGAGGCGGAATAGCCGGAGAAGTTCGGATAGGCGATGTCGCCGAAGACAGAGCCGATATTGACAACCCGCGATGGCCTTGCTGCCATCAACGACGGCATTAGACCGCGCGTAAGCGCCATCGGCGCCATGACGTTCGTAAGAAATGTTCTGGTTATCGCGTCATCATCGAAGTTTTCGATCGCTCCGCCCTCGACGACGCCGGCATTGTTGACCAGTATATCGAGCACTCCCCATTGGCCACCGATAGTGTCGACGATTCGGCGACGGTGTTGCGGATCGGTTATGTCCGCCGGAATGATCAGATGCCGCTGAGCCCCTTGATCGAGAAGCCCGCGCGTTACCGCAAGCGCAGCCTCCCGGCGCCCACATAGCGCAACGACCATCCCACGCACCGCCGCTTCGATCGCCAAAGCACGTCCGATTCCGGAGCCTGCCCCCGTAATCAGCACGCATTTTTGCTCACGCGGCATGGCTTAACTCCGCACGGTCGCCGAGGTCGTGAAAGATTGCGCCGTACAAGCGGTAGAAGATGATCGCGTTGTCGACGATGACGCGCTGGGTCTTCCGGTCCTCAATGCCATCGACGAGCTTTCGGAAGAAGGCGACGTGTTCGGTGTCCAACGACCCGTGGGTTCGAAGATAGCTAAATCCGCTATCGGTCTCCAAACCCAGAGACGCCTTCATGACGTCGGCGAGCTGATCGGCAAGCAGCACAGACATCCCTTCCAGAACATGGATGCTGCCGAGCAATGCGTAAGCGCTGACGTGCTCGATGGCGTAATATGCGTAACCGACCATGATCCGGCAGGCCGATCCACCCTGCCCGTCGCGTACTGCATCCGCATCGCCGCCAAGCGCGCGGATGTCGTTGAGAATCCATTTCTCATGACCGCGCTCTTCCTCCATGTATTCAACCAAGGCGTCTTGATAGCGCTCGTCCGAAGTGCGCGATGAAGCCAAAGCCAGCAAGGGAAACGTATGCTTGACGTGGTGATACGCCTCCCCGAGGAAGTCGAGGTAGAGACTGCGGGACGCTCCGTTCCGAAGGGCGTTCAGCACCAGTGGAATTGAGAGAAAGGCGTCACGGCTTTCGGCGGTCTCGGCGGCCAGTTGCTCATAAAAGCTCATGCTCGTGCCTTTGTGGTTGGAAGCGAAGATCTGTCGAACAGCACAGCGGATGCGGCCGCTCTCTCCTGGGAAAACTTTGCAACGTTGTTGCGGATCGGGCGCCCATTGCTAATCAATTGATTGTTCAGAGCCTCCTCGAACGAGATGACTATATAGTCGCGCGGTACGGCATATTCCGGGGCTTCAGAACAGCGATCGGATACGAGCTCAATGATCTCCGCTCGGGTTGCCGTCGCGAACCACGCCGCTCCTGCACGAGATGGGATCAATAGGCTCGTCAAAATCGCTTCGCCGTGACCCATCACGACGCACAGCGCAATCCGCGGATCGGCAAGCAGCATTGTCTCGATCCATTCGGGGCTGACATTTCTGCCGAAGGCCGTGACAAGAAGGCTGTCCTTGCGCCCGTGCACAGTAAGAAAGCCATCTCGGTCTATCTCTCCGAGGTCGCCGGTCCGCCATGGCTTATTGGCCGCCCCTCGCCCCACGTAACCGTCCGTTATCGAAGGTCCGTCAACGACGATTTCCCCGTTGTCGATCGACACCGAGAGCCCGCCCAGCGGTTGACCGACCGTGCCGGGGCGACGTTCTTTTGGACGGTTGACTGCCACGACTGAGCAACATTCCGAAAGGCCGTAGCCTTCGTGGATGGGAATTCCCAACCTCCAGGCGGCATTCGCAACCTGCTTCGGGACAGGCGCGCCTCCCACCGCGACGAATCGCAGCGAAGACGGTGCTGTTTGACCGACCGCCTGGAGTTCAGCGACCCAACACTTCAGCAACTGTGGAACCAGAACACTCGTCGTAGGAGGATGAGCTCCGAACGCCTGCGCAATGCCGCTCGCATCGCCTCGGCCGGCTCGCTCTGCGAGGTCGCTGTCAAAATGCACATGGGCGCCGAGCGATGTTGGAATAAAAATCGAGCAGATCGTTTCCAACAACAGCGGCAACGGAAGCACGGAGAGATATGAGTCGCTCGCGCTTGCTCCGGTCGCTGCTGCCAATGCGGCTGCCGACCATGCGATCTGCCCACTTTGATGGCGTACGCCTTTGGGCTTACCCGTGCTTCCCGACGTATAGACAATCTGGCCGAAGCCATCGATCACATCTCGCAGGCCATCTCCCGTCCGATGAATGTCAATCACATTGATCGGCACGCCCGATTGAGCGGCTAGCGCTGCGGTTTGCTCGGAAGCGAGAATAAGTTCAATCGATGCATCACGCACGACATGGCCCAGTTGCGCCGGACTGAAGAATGTTGGCAACGGCACCACGATTTTACCGGCGAGCGCGCAGGCAAGCTGAGCAATAACCCATCCGACTCCGTTAGGCGCGTAGATACCGATCGTTTGAGGTTGCCCCTTAAGATCAGCTGCAAAGGCCGTCACGCTGTCAAAGAGTTCGCAGCGTGACAACTGACCTTGCGCGTCGCTTACCGCGAGCAACTCGCCCGCCTCCAACGCATGTCGCTTCATGGATTCAAATAGCTTCCGCATGTCGCTCCTCACCTTGAAAGCCATCCCAGCTCAGCTTCAGGCGTCGGCTGGCAACGGCATATACTTTCGGCTCACAAGCGTAGTAGGTCCCCCATCGCTCTGAATCCGCGATGCGTCGGCGATCGGCTTCCCCCAGAAAAGTCAGTGCGATGCCGAGCCGGCTGATCATGAGATGAAGCCGGCGCGTGAGGGTAAAGAAGGACCACTCTAGTCCGGCCTCCTCGCCAAACGCCCCGATTTGTGCGATAAATTCCGCCGTTGCCAACGGCGCCCGGCTCGCAAGTGTCGTCACTTCAAAGATTGCGCTCCGATTCACCGCCCTCGTCGATATGCTGCTCAGGACCTCCTCGATTGGCGCATCGAGATAGCGTTCGGAGAAAAATCCGTCGTCGAGGAAGCGAAGACCAGCTGCGCATAGTTGCTCGCCGCGATCGTCCAAGAGCGCGATAATCCGAAAGGGCAAGGTCTCCAGCCGAGCGCCGTATCGAGCAGCGTATGTTTCCTTGATAAACTGCTCGGCCGAACGCCTGCGAGCATCATCATTTGTTAGAAGGACTGTCTTGCGCATCTCGCTTACCCGCAAGGGACTGGCTTGATTCCGTGTTTGCTGGTGATTTGCGACCGAAGCTTGTTCTAAATTTTGGCGCTTATTTCCGAATGTTGCGCAACGTTTCTAGTTGCATTTTAAGGCTTGAGTTCTGCGCGCTCGGTTTTTACCCGTTCACTATTCCACGGGCATTCGCTTGGCTTCATCGAAGCATCGTTCCGAAAACACGATCCCAAACCCTTGTGGTGACACCGTAGTTTCGCCTCGCAAACTTGTGATGGTCGAGGTGATGTTTCAGCAAGGAAGCCGGGAGGACTGCCGGATTATGATGGGCGCAATAGTGGACAGACAAATACCAGGCGTAAGCAACGAGAGCGCCGGCCAGAACAGTGCCTCCCGTGGTCAGGTAGACAACGCCGAAGGCGAGCCATATTTGCCAGAAGATCCTGTCGATAGGGTCTTGCGGGCGGGCGTGATGAATCCCGTGCTGGACTGGAGCGATAGCATGTAACACAAAGCGATGCGTGACGTACTCGGCCAACGTCCATACCACGAGGCCGCAACAAAAGAGGAGAACAGCGATGGAAGCCTTAAAGGTTGAGGCGGCCAGCAACGCGATTGCAAGAGCAAGCGCGAAACTGAGTTCGCCGAAGTAAATGGCGACAGTGATGCTAGGCACCAAACGAGCTGTCTGGTTCCAGAGCCTCTTTCCATGTAGCACAGCGCACATTTCACCCGACCGCGGGATTGGCATTGCTGCCCAAATCGTAGCTCAGAGCAGTTGGCAAAAATCCACGCTGTGGTGAGCGGCTAACTCAAGAAAATCGCGCAGACGCGTCTTTTTTCGGCCACAGGTTGTCAGACACATGATGATCTCACCTTCGCGCACCAACGGATCATCCGAGGCGATGACGGTAGCTTTGACGCATGCCAATCTCCAAATTGGGGCCATCGGCTTCCGAACATTGCTCCGCACCATTGAAATGTTTCTCAGTGTTGCTGAAAAGCCTGATCTAACGGCGCCCCTCGTTGAAAGTCGTGAGCAACTTCTTTATTGGCCTAAAACAAATTTCGATGAGGACCTGAACGAGTGCACATCGAACCGCACATTCTGATAGTCGATGATGACCTTCAGATTCGAAAGCTGCTCGGCCGGTATCTGGCCGAGCAGGGATTTCGAATAACGCTGGCCTCTGACAAGCGCACCCTTGAGGCCGCCATCGAGTCCAACGATATCAAACTGATCGTGCTCGATGTCATGTTGCCGGATGGATCGGGCCTGGAAATCTGCCGGGACATGCGAGCCGAAAACTCGCGAATACCGATTATTCTTCTCACCGCATTAAAGGAGGACGTCGACCGAATCATCGGCCTGGAGATTGGCGCCGATGATTACTTGGGTAAACCATTCAATCCGCGAGAACTCGCGGCACGCATTCGCGCGGTGCTTCGTCGCCAAAATGACGGTGGCCAGGTTGTACGTTCCCCGCAGGAGTATCGTTTCGAGGGCTTTACGTTACAGCCGCAATTGCGGCGAGTTCTTAACTCGAGCGGCGAGTTGTTGGATCTGACCTCGGCCGAATTCGACCTCCTGCATACACTGGTCGCAAGGTCCGGACGAATGCTCTCGCGAGAATATTTGCTTGACGCGACCAGCCACGGTGATGGCGACCGCTCCGTCGATGTCCTGCTCAGCCGGATACGCCGAAAGCTCGGCGACATCGAATTCCAGTTGATCAAGACGGTTCGGAACGGAGGCTACGCATTTACCGCTCGTGTCGAGAAGGTTGAAGCGGGCAAATGACATCCTTGAGAGCTCGCATCGTAGCGACGCTGGTTTTGTCGATGATCTGCGTGGTCGTAGTATCGACCGCAACCTTGTTTTGGGCACGAGAAGGGCACGAACAAAAGGAACAGCATGAATATGCCAAGCTGGTGTCTGAGGGCATTTTGCTGATCGCACCATTCTTCGGTGACAACGGGAACGAGAACGGTGCTCATTTGCGATCAAGCGCCGTCCCTGGGGCTCCTCGTCCGGAACTGACGAACATCCTGCGATCTGAATTGCGCGATGAGGGATCTGATCTCGATATCGTTGTAACGCAGCCGGCAGAGATTATGCATCCCGTCGCGTCGATCAAATTCAAATCGGGCTGGCTTGCTATTCCGATAAGGGATCGTCGTCCTACCGGCGGATTCCTACTGGCCCTCTCCGGCTGGTTTTTGCTTGTCGCCGCCGGAACGTTCAGCGTTGCGCTGTGGTTTGCCTACCGCATCACACGTCATCTTTCGGCGCTGGAGCGCGTAGCGGCAACCATCGACGCGGACGGCGTCGTACCGCGATTGCCGGAGAGCGGACCGGCCGAACTGAAGGCGACCGCCCGTGCGATCAATACCATGACGGCCAGGCTGAAGAAGGCTGCCGAAAGCCGGATGCGACTGGTTGCAGCCGCGGGGCATGATCTGCGTACGCCCATGACCCGGATGCGGCTTCGGGCGGAGTTTCTCGACGAGGAGGATCGCGCAATGTGGCTGAACGACTTGGAAGAACTCGACCACATTGCGGATAGCGCGATCCAGCTTGTGCGTGAAGAGACCGAGCGGGAAAGAAGTCAGCTGCTCCGGGTCGATGAAATCATCAGCGAGATCTGCCAAGACCTCGCGTCGATGAAGGCATCTGTAACAATCTTGAAAATGGAGGCGGTGACGATTTCATCGGCACCACTGGCGCTGACGCGGGCCGTTAGAAATCTGGTTATCAATGCGGCAACTCATGGCGGCGGTGCGTTTGTTACTGTCGGGCTGCAAAACAGTACCGCTGTGATTACAATCGATGATGAAGGTCCGGGCATTCCGGAGCAAAGCATGTCGCGCGTATTCGAACCCTTTTTCCGGGTCGATCCGGCGCGGCGCAAGTCCGGACCCGGTGCAGGCCTCGGGCTGGCGATTGCGAAGGAGATTGTTGAACGTCACGGAGGAAAACTAACGCTACAGAACCGATCATCCAAAGGACTTCGGCAAAAAATAATTTTTCCAGCATGCTTTGCCTAATGAACATCGCGAGTTGCCGGTCGCAATAGATCGCGAACCAGGCGACTCGATCGCAGATGGTATCGGTCAAGTACGTTTGACTAGGAACCTTGAAGGCACGCTTATCGACATGGCCGACCAGATCACTGATGAGAGGGCGCTACCCGTTTTGTTCAACCTGATCGAACATCAGGGGTTGGTACTGGGCGGTTCAAGCGCGATCAACATCGTGAGGGGCCATGCGGCTTGCACGTGACCTTGGTCCGGGGGCATGACCATCGTCGCCATTCTCGCGGACGGTGGCCAGCGCTACCAGTCCAAGCTCTTCAATCCGGACTTCCTGCGCAAGAAAAACCTACCGCTACCGCCTTGGATGAAGTGAGCCTGTGATCTTCTTCATTACCCATTCGCCGCCACGGCCCGAACTACATCCAGCATGATGAAGCCGGAGATCGAGTTGTTTCACGCGAGGGCCTATGGAGCCGAGGGTGTCCGCCTTGGGTCAAAGTGAGAAGAACTCAGTACGAGTATATGTCTTCCGCTTTGCGCTCAAACTCGGACATTGTTCGACCGAGCCGGCACTTCGCAC
>JAQGKC010000319.1 GCA_028290305.1 Bradyrhizobium sp. | reverse complement strand
CGTTTCGGCAGGCCAGACGCAATCGATATCTGATCCATGAAGTAATCGATCAGTTCGGGGATATCCTCGCGGCGCTCCGACAGTGGCGGCACCCGGATCGGCACCACCGATAGCCGGTGATAGAGATCCTCGCGGAATCGCCCTTCGGCGATCTCTTCTTCCAGATTGCGCGCGGTCGAGGAGATGATGCGGACGTCGACATGGACCTTGGCGGTGCCGCCGGAGCGCAGAAACGTCTGATCGACCAGCACGCGCAGGATCTTGTTCTGGGTTTCGCGCGGCATGTCGGCGATTTCGTCGATGAACAGCGTGCCGCCATGGGCTTCTTCGAGTGCGCCGGCTTTGCGTTGCTGCTCGCCATTGGACTGCTCGATCCCGAACAGTTCGACTTCCATCCGCTCCGGCGTAATCGCCGCGGCGTTGATGACGACGAACGGCCCTTCGGCGCGACTTGACGCGTTATGCAATGTGCGCGCGGCCAATTCCTTGCCTGAACCGGAGGGACCGACGATCATGATGCGGCTATTGGCTTTCGCAGCCCGGTCGATAGTCTGGCGCAATTGATTCATGCAGGCGGAGCGCCCGGTCAGGACGCTCGCCGCAGGCGCAAGTTGTTTGAGTTCCTTCACCTCGCGTTTCAGGCGCGACGTCTCCAGCGCCCGCGTCGCCACCAGAATGAGGCGATCGGACTTGAACGGCTTTTCGATAAAGTCGTAGGCGCCGCGCTTGATGGCCGCGACCGCGGTTTCGATATTGCCGTGCCCGGAAATCATCACGACAGGCACATCGGCGTGGTCCCGCTTCACTTGCTCCAGCAACTGCAGCCCGTCGAGCTTGCTGCCCTGCAGCCAGATGTCGAGAAACACCAGATGCGGACGGCGATTGGCGATTTCCGCCAGTGCCGAATCGCTGTCGCGCGCGGTCCGGGTGGTGAAGCCCTCGTCATCAAGAATGCCGGCAACCAGATCTCGAATATCTGCTTCGTCATCGACAATCAAAATGTCATTTGCCATGTGTCACGCCTGTCTTGTCAGTTGCCTGTTGCGGCTTCGATTTTTGCTTCATTGTTAGTCGCGGCAGCCGGCCCTGCGGTTCCGGATGCCGGCTCTTTTGTTTGGTTTGTTTCGGAAACCGGCTCTTTCGCTTCGGCTTTTGGTGCATGGCCGGATACGGCAAACCGCAACCGCATCCAGGCCCCGCGCGCGCCGGGGCGGATGTCCGCGGCATCGTTGAGTTCGATTCGGCCGCCATGGTCTTCCAGAACGCGGCCGACGATCGCGAGGCCAAGGCCGGTGCCCTTTTCGCGTGTCGTGACATAGGGTTCGAGCAGACGCGCCCGGCTCACCTTGGGCAGGCCGATACCGTTGTCGATGACGTCGATCACAATGTCCTCGTTCTCGCGCGCCGCGATGACATCGATACGACCCTTGCCCAATTCTTCGGCCGGGACAGCTTCGGTGGCTTCGGTCGCGTTCTTGATGATGTTGGTCAGCGCCTGCGAAATCAGCCGCCGGTCGAACTGAGCCCGCATCGGCTCTTCCTTGATCTCGGCTTCGATGTCGATGTCGGGATGTCCGACCCGCATCAGGAACACGGCCTGACGCACGGTGTCGGCGACGTCCTCGCCTTCGATCACAGGCTTCGGCATCCGCGCGAAGCGCGAGAATTCATCGACCATCCGCCTGATATCATCGACCTGTCGCACAATGGTGTCTGTGCACTGCTCGAAAATGGCCTTGTCCTCGGTGATGACCTTGCCGAACTTGCGGCGAATGCGTTCGGCCGAAAGCTGGATCGGCGTCAGCGGATTCTTGATCTCGTGCGCGATGCGGCGCGCGACGTCGGCCCATGCCGAGGTTCGTTGGGCGGAAACGAGCTCAGTAATGTCGTCGAGCGTGATGATGTAGCTATCGCGCGACTGGCTGGTCTGCTCGGCGCTGACACGAACCGAGAGATTGCGTTCATGGCCGTCACGGTTGATCGTGATCTGGCCCTGCACCAGCTTCTGGGTACCCTCGCGTGCGGTTTTCATCATGTCGTCGAGTTCGGGCAGCACGTCCGATAGCGGATGATCCAGCGTCTCCGATTCGGCGTGACCGATGAGCTTCTCGGCCGAACGGTTGAGAATGCCGACGCTGCCGGAAGCATCGACGCCGATAATGCCTGCGCTCGCCGACGACAACACCGCCTCGATGAACCGGCGGCGGCTGTCGATCAGATCGCTAGCGCTGACCAGTTCGTCGCGCTGAGTTCGCAACTCCTGCGTCATCTTGTTGAAGGTCTCGCCGAGTTGCGCGAGATCGCCCTCCGAGCGATGCACCGGCACCTGGACATGCAGATCGCCGGTCGAGACGAGATTGGCGGCGCTCATCAGCCGCCGTATCGGTGCGACCAGCCAATTGGCGAAATTCAGCCCGATCAACACCGAGGCCATCAGGATGGTCAGCGCGATCACCGCGAACATCAGTGCGAACGACACCTGGAGGCCGAGCCGGCGCGATTCAATCTGGGAATATTCAGCGACACTGGCCTCGGTTTGCTTGAGCTGCGCCACCACGCGGGGATCGAGCAGACGCGCCACATAGAGGAAGGTGTCGTCGAACGCACGCAACCGGATCACGGCCGCGACGTAGTTTGCTTCGGGGAACACCGCGATCTGAGGTTCGGTTTCGTTGACGTTACTCAGGAAATCCGGCGCCGGCGCCGTGAAGGCCTGCTGAATGCCGGTTTGTGCCGCCGACAGGACTTTGCTGTCCTTATCGATCAGCATGGCGCCCGGCAAATTGCGTGAGGCGGCACTTGCGGTCAGAAGCTCGAGAAACGTTCCGCGATCCTGATCGTACAACGGCCGGGCGTGCGCGATATCGTTGGCCATCCCCAGAATGTCGCCACGAATAAGCTGCGCGTGTTCGTACATATAGGCGCGGGCAACGATCAGCGAGTTCTGGATCACTTCGCGCGTCGGACCCGAAAACAGCCGGTCGAGGCCCCGATCGATCGTCACGTTGGCGACGATCGCCACCAGCACGGCCGGCAACACCGCGATGACGGAAAACAGGCTGACAATCTGGACGTGCAGTCGCGCTGCTGCCCGGCCCCGGCGCCGGGCCTGCATCACCTGCCACACTTCGCGGACAATGATTCCGACCAGCAACAGGATGGTCGCGGCATTGATCAGGATGAACGAGTAGACCACCGCGGCGGTCGGTTCGATCGGCGTCAGGCCGGTCAGCACCACGAAGGTCAGGAAGGCCGACAGCAGGGCCAAACAGACGGCAAACGGCGCCAGCAGCCGCCGCAGGAACCATCCCTTGGATTCAGCAAACGACGGATCGAACGATGCGGGGCTATCTGCGCTGGTCATTCCGGCAAAGGTGAGCTGAAGGCCTTGCTCGCCGGATCAATGCCGGCAGCAGACTGATGCATTCATACCACAATGTTGCCAAATTACGACAATTCCGCGGCGCGTCTGCCGCCAGGGTGTGCATTACTCCCCAGCTTTCACGGTCAAAACAGAGCTATCAACGCATTTGGCGCCGCGAGGTCCTCAATTGCCGCTCCGGTAAACCTGAATGTCCAGGTCGCGAATCTTCTTCCGCAGTGTGTTGCGGTTGAGGCCCAGCAAGTCGGCGGCACGGATTTGGTTGCCGCGCGTCGCCGCCAGGGCTGCCGTGAGCAGCGGCACCTCGATTTCCCTGAGGATCCGGTGGTAGAGGCCCGGCGGCGGCACGCCATTGGGGAAACCCGAAAAATGCGATGACAGATAGGCTTCGACAGCGCCGCCGAGGTTATCGACGCCGTGGTTGGCGCTGCCGCCCGAGGTAACCGCGGGAGGCGCCAGTTCGCCGTCGATAACGGAGCCGGTGATCACATCCTGCGGATACAAGGCCGCCAGGCGGCGCGCGAGGTTTTCAAGTTCGCGCACATTGCCGGGCCACCGATGCTGCTTCATGCGTTCCAGCGCCAGCGCATCGAGCTTCTTCGGCGGCAGTCCGTCCTTCTCGGCCAGCGCGAAAAAATGCCGGATCAAATCGGGCAAATCCTCGATCCGCTCGCGCAAGGGAGGCAAACGCAACGGCACGACGTTCAAGCGGAAAAACAAATCCTCCCGGAACAGGCCCTGTTGAATCAGGATGCGCAGATCCTTGTTGCTCGCCGCGACGATGCGCACGTCGGTCTTGATTGGCGTACGGCCGCCGACGGTGGTGTATTCGCCCTGTTGAAGCACCCGCAGAAGACGGGTCTGCGCCTCCATCGGCATGTCGCCGATTTCGTCGAGAAACAGCGTCCCACCTTCAGCCTGTTCGAACCGGCCGGAAGCGCGGGTGTTGGCGCCGGTGAATGCACCGCGTTCATGACCGAACAGCTCGGATTCGATAAGATCGCGCGGGATCGCCGCCATGTTGACGGCGACGAAGGGACCGTTGCGCCGCTTGCCGTAATCGTGCAGCGCGCGCGCGACAAGCTCCTTGCCGGTGCCGGACTCTCCGGAAATCATCACCGTGAGGTCGGTCTGCATCAGGCGCGCCAGCACCCGGTAGATTTCCTGCATCGCAGGCGAACGACCGACCAGCGGTATCGAGTCGAACTCTGCTTCGTCGGCGTGGTTCGCTACCCGCTCCTTCGGCTCCGCCAGCGCGCGGCCGACGATGGCGATCAGCTCCTTCAGGTCGAACGGTTTTGGCAGATATTCATACGCACCGCGTTCGGACGCGCGGATCGCCGTCATGAAGGTGTTCTGCGCGCTCATCACGATGACGGGGAGATTCGGCCGCATCTTCTTGATCCGCGGCAACAGATCGAACGCGTTCTCGTCGGGCATCACCACGTCGGTGATAACCAGATCCCCCTCGCCCTGGCTCACCCAGCGCCACAACGTCGCCGCGTTCCCTGTCAGCCGCACCTCATATCCGGCGCGCGAGAGCGCCTGATTCAGAACTGTGCGGATGGCGGTGTCATCGTCGGCGACAAGTATGCTACCTGCGGGCATCTTTATTCCTCATCTTGAGTCCTGTGAGGCATGCAACGACGTACCCGAAACGTCATCGCGATTGCTTTGATCGAAGTGTTTGGCGGTGTTGAACATGGGCAGCAGCACGCGGAAAATGGTTTTCCGCGGCTGCGATTCGCATTCGATGATGCCGCCATGATCGCCGACGATTTTCGCCACCAGTGCAAGGCCAAGGCCGCTGCCCGTCGGTTTGGTGGTGACGAACGGATCGAACAGATTCGGAAGCAGGTCCTCGGGCACGCCCGGGCCGTTGTCCTTGACGCAGAACTCAAGCGGCAGTGATACCCGCGATTTCTTCCCCGGCACCGACAGGCGGACGCCCGGACGAAACGCGGTGGTGAGCTGAATTTCCGCGTCATTGCCGAGATCGACCACGGCTTCGGCGGCGTTCTTCACCAGATTCAGAAACACCTGAATCAACTGGTCCTGATTGGCAAGTACCGGCGGCAGCGATGGATCGTAATCCTCGACGAAGCGGATATTGCGGGCAAAGCCCGATTGCGCAAGCCGCTTGACGTGATCGAGCACCGAATGAATGTTGACCGGACCGCGCGCCACCGGCCGGTCGTCGCCGAACACTTCCATGCGATCGACCAGCGTGACGATACGATCCGCCTCATCGCAGATCAGCCGCGTCAGCATGCGGTCTTCCGACGACGCGGCCTGCTCGAGCAACTGCGCCGCGCCGCGGATGCCGGACAGCGGGTTCTTGATTTCGTGCGCAAGCATCGCCGCGAGCGCGATCACCGAACGCGCGGCACTTCGATGCGTCAATTGCCGGTCCATCTTGTCGGCGATGGTGCGTTCCTGCAGCATCACGACGATATGGCCGGGCCGCTCGGTGAGTGGCGCGACATGAAGATCCACCTGGCGATCGCCGCCGATCCGCGGCGTGCCCAGATCGACCTTGTACTCATTGACCGGCGAGCCGCTTGAGCGCACCTGATCGATCAGCGCCAGCAATGGACTGCCGAACGGCACCAGTTCCTTCAGCGACTGACGTTGCAGAAACTGCGTCGAAATCTCGAAAAACGATTCCGCGGCCATGTTGGCATCGACGATCTTGCCGTCCGGCCCTATCAGCAGCACCGGATTGGGCAAGGCGTTGAGGATGGCCTCGCCATCGGAAGGCACTGGCCGGCGATGTTCTGCGGCTGAAGTCATGCGGCGGCGCTCCATGCAAAGTCGTCGAATGCATCTTGAAGAGAGCTATGCACGCTGGAGGGATCGTCTGACGTCAGAATCTTTTGTCGCCAGGTTTTGAGTGTCATCGCCGGTGCGCAGCTGTATTTCGCTGCGATCTCGAGCGCCCAGCCGAGATGTTTGCGCGCATGGCGAAGGCCGATGCGCAGGCCATAATGGCTGCAAACTTCATCGTAGAGCGCGCGGATATATTTGAGCTGCTCCAGCAACGACGGCTCGGATTCAATGATCCCGGATTCGAGCCTGCGGCCGATCTGGCCGGGCAACCACGGCTGGCCCTGCGCGCCGCGGCCGACCATGACAGCGTCGGCGCCCGACATTTCGAGGGCGGTCACAGCCTTCTCGAACGATGTGATATCGCCATTGACGACGAGCGGAATTCGGACCGCATCCTTGACAGCGCGCACCGCGCCCCAATCGGCTTCGCCTTTGTAAAACTGACAGCGCGTGCGGCCATGTACCGAAATCATCTGCACGCCCGCGGCCTCCGCGCGGCGCGCCAATTCCGGCGCGTTGAGGGAGCGATCATCCCAACCGAGACGCATCTTCAGCGTCACCGGCACCTTCACGGCCGATATCGTCGCCTCGATCAACTTCAACGCATGATCGAGATCGCGCATCAACGCCGAACCGGACTGGCCGCCGGTTACATGGCGCGCCGGACAGCCCATGTTGATATCGATAATTTCGGCGCCAGCGGCTTCCGCGATGCGCGCGCCTTCCGCCATCCAGCTGGCCTCGCAGCCCGCGAGCTGAACGACGTGCGGCCCTACTCCGGTCGCCTCGCACCGCAGCCGCGACATCGGTCGACCATGTACGAGATCGTCGCTGGCGGTCATTTCGGAGACAACAAGCCCGGCGCCAAGCGTCGCGGCCAGACGTCTAAAGGGGACGTCGGTAACACCGGACATCGGCGCCAGCAGGACCCGGTTGGCAACCGCAATACCACCTATTTTCAAAGGCTTAAGGTCTGAAAGTTCCGAGCCGGTCACGGACTTCTCGTTTTTCTGGCGGCCGCATCATTGCGACGGCCGAAGACTCATTCTGCGCACAAATCTTGGGCAGTCAAGCTTCATGCCTACACTTTAGACAGTTCTGGCAATCTTGCAAGTGCACTGCAGCAAAATCTGCTTTTCCCACAGCTATCGGGAATCGTTCTGTTTTCGCAGCGCCGGCATGATAAGGGCAGTGCGCCAGCGAACCAATGCTCCCCCGTCAACCCCGAATTATCAGCAATTGAGTCCAATGCCGAAATCAGAACGGACTGCAGCCATCCTTGTCGCAGCCGGACGCGGGCTTCGTGCGGGCTCGGGAGGACCGAAACAGTACCGCTCGATCGGCGGACAAACGGTGATCTTCCGAGCCATGGAGCCATTTTGCCGCCATCCGCAAATCTTTGCCGTGCAGCCGGTTTTGAATCCCGATGATATCGCGATGTTCAATGATGCCGTCAGCGAATTGCGCCACGAGCCGCCGGCAAACGGTGGCGCAACGCGCCAGGCCTCGGTGCATGCCGGGCTTGAAGCGCTCGCCAGCCAAAAACCTGATGTCGTCCTGATCCATGACGCGGCGCGGCCATTCGTCACGGCCGCGCTGATTTCGCGCGCGATCGACGCCGCGTCCCGCACCGGCGCCGCCGTTCCTGCGATACCCGTCACCGATACCATCAAGCTGATCGGCGAGACCGGAAATGTCGAAGCGACGCCGGAGCGTGCACGCTTACGAATCGCACAAACGCCGCAGGCGTTCCGGTTCGATGTGATTCTCGAGGCTCATCGCCGCGCGGCACGCGACGGCCGCAGCGATTTCACCGATGACGCAGCACTTGCGGAATGGGCAGGATTGACGGTGGCAACCTTTGAAGGCGATCCTGCGAATATGAAACTGACGACCCCCGAAGATTTTGTCCGCGAAGAAGCTCGCCTGGGCGCCATGCTTGGCGATATCAGAACCGGAAGCGGCTACGACGTTCATGCCTTCGGCGACGGCGATCACCTGATGATCTGCGGCGTTCGCGTGCCGCACAGCCGCGGCTTTCTTGCGCATTCCGATGGCGACGTCGGCCTCCATGCGTTGGTCGATGCGATCCTCGGCGCGCTGGCGGACGGCGATATCGGTTCGCATTTTCCGCCCAGCGATCCCAAATGGAAGGGCGCGGCGTCCGACCAATTCCTGAAATACGCGGTCGACCGCGTCACCGCGCGCGGCGGGCGTATCGCCAATCTCGAGGTCACGCTGATTTGCGAGCGTCCGAAAATCGGACCGCTACGCGACACCATGCGTACGCGCATCGCCGAGATCACCGGACTGAATATTTCGCGCATCGCCGTGAAGGCGACCACCAGCGAACGGCTCGGCTTCACCGGCCGCGAAGAAGGCATCGCCGCGACGGCGATCGCCACCATCCGTCTTCCCTGGAGCGACTAAATGAGTGGCAGCGATGCCCGTGCCCTCTCCCGCTCGCTGCTCGATCTTTGCCGGATGCGCAAGCTGACGATCGCGACCGCGGAATCCTGCACCGGCGGCTTGGTCGCCGGTGCGCTGACCGATATTCCCGGCTCGTCCGACGTCATCGACCGCGGCTTTGTCACCTATTCCAATGACGCCAAGCGCGCGATGCTCGGGGTCAAGGTAACGACGCTCGCGACCTTCGGCGCGGTCAGCAAGGAAACCGCGACCGCGATGGCCGTCGGCGCGCTGGAGAAAGCCGGCGTCGATCTTGCCGTCTCCATTACCGGCATTGCCGGTCCGGGTGGTGCGACGCCGGGCAAGCCGGTCGGACTCGTGCATTTCGCCGTCGCCGCCCGCGACGGCAGGATTTTGCATCGCGAATGCCGCTTCGGCGCGATCGGCCGCAGCGCTGTGCGCCAGCGTTCCGTGGTGGAGGCCCTGCGAATGCTGATGGAACTGGCGCGCGGACCACAGGTGCCGGCCAAACCACACAGCGAAGCCACCAGCCGGTTGCGTCCGCGCGTGGCGCGCTCGCCGCGACGCAGCGCCGTCAAGCGGCGGCGCCCGGCGCGTTCATGAAATAGATACGAGTCGTCATCCCGGGGATGGCGTTTTGCCTGCGGCGCTATCTTTTCCATAAATCGCATCGGCACGCTTTTCGAACGCCGCCGCAAAGCGCTGAAACGCGGTGTCGAACATCGTTCCCATCAGCATCGCCAGCATCCGGCTTTTGAATTCGTAGGCGAGGTAAAACCCGACATCGCAGGCGCCGTCCGACTTCGGCTCGAACGACCAGCGGTTCTCGAGGTTGCTGAACGGTCCCTGCAAATATTCAACGAGAATTTTCAGATTGGGACGGTCCAGTGTCACCCGGCTGGTGAACGCTTCGCGCACCAGCTTGAACGACACCGTCATGTCGGCGATGATGATTTCGGTGCCGTCGGGCTGTGCCGTGCGCTGACGTATTTTCAGCGAACGGCACAGCGGCACGAATTCGGGATAGCGCTCGACATCGGCGACGAGGTCGAACATCTGCGGCGCGCTGTGGTGAACCCGGCGCTTGCTGGAGAATTGTGGCATTGCCTTAACGCTCAGCCAGATATCGCCGCGCGCGCCGCCTGCAACCTGGCGAAATCATCGCCGGCGTGATGCGAAGAGCGGGTCAGCGGGCTGGCGGATACCATCAGAAAACCCTTGGTATAGGCAACCTTCTCGTAGCCATTGAATTCATCGGGCGGCACATATCGCATCACGGCGTGATGCTTGCGGGTCGGCTGCAGATATTGCCCGATGGTGAGAAAGTCCACGTCGGCCGAACGCAGGTCGTCCATCACCTGCAACACCTCGTGACGCTCTTCGCCAAGTCCGACCATGATGCCGGACTTGGTGAAGATGGTGGGATCGATTTCCTTCACCCGCTGCAGCAGCCGGATCGAATGAAAATAACGCGCGCCCGGACGCACCGTGAGATAACGCGACGGCACCGTTTCCAGATTATGGTTGAACACATCAGGTTTCGCCGTGACCACGACTTCAAGCGCGCCGTCTTTGCGCAGGAAATCCGGCGTCAGGATCTCGATGGTCGTGGTCGGGCAGCGCGCACGGATCGCACGAATGGTTTGCGCGAAGTGCTCGGCGCCGCCATCGGCGAGATCGTCGCGATCGACCGAGGTGATCACGATATGGGCAAGCCCGAGCTTGAATGTGGCTTCGGCGACGTGCTCCGGCTCGAGCGAATCGAGCGCACCGGGCATGCCGGTCTTGACGTTGCAGAAGGCGCAGGCGCGGGTGCAGGTGTCACCCATGATCATGAAGGTGGCGTGCTTCTTGTCCCAGCACTCGCCGATGTTCGGGCAGCCCGCCTCCTCGCACACCGTGACAAGGCCGTTTTCCTTGACGATTTTACGGGTATCGGCATAGCCGCGGCTATTCGGCGCCCGCACCCGAATCCAGTCCGGCTTCGGCGGTGAGAACGCGTCCGGCCGGTTCACCTTTTCAGGGTGACGCGGGCGCAGCGGCGTGGCTGAAACGGTATCGACGACGACGACCATGCAATGTCCGTATCCCAGAGATACCCTAGCTAATCCGCTTGACCGGAAACCGCAACCGCTCGCCTTGTTAGCCCGGAGGCTTTAGCATATTGGCTGCTGCGTCGCATCTCCGCTGCATTCCCGCCCTGCCCTGCCCCGATTTGAATGGTTCAAAGCCGCATCCCCGCCGATCATACCGCGCCCGATTTAGGCAAGCCGCTGAAGCGCTCGTTCTTTGCCCGCAGCGTGCACGAGGTCGCGCCCGATCTGATCGGCGCGACGCTGCTGGTCAACGGTGTCGGCGGCGTCATCGTCGAGGTCGAAGCCTACCATCACACCGATCCGGCCGCGCATTCGTACCGCGGGCCGACGCCGCGCAACCAGGTGATGTTCGGGCCGCCGGGCTTTACCTATGTCTATCGCTCCTACGGCATCCACTGGTGCGTGAATTTCGTCTGCGAGAAGGCAGGCTCCGCGAGCGCAGTGCTGATCCGCGCCTTGCAGCCGACCCATGGCATTCCGGCGATGCGGCGGCGGCGGGGATTGGAGGATGAGCGGTCGTTGTGCTCGGGTCCAGGCAAACTGTGCGAAGCGCTTGGTATCACCATTAAGCACAGCGAACTGCCGCTCGATGCACCTCCGTTCGCGCTGCATGCGCGCGCCGGCAAAGTCGACGTCGTTGCCGGCGTGCGGATCGGTCTCACCAAGGCCGTGGATTTGCCGTGGCGTTATGGACTGAAGGGTTCAAAATTCCTCAGCAAGCCGTTCCCGAAGTCTTTCGCGCCCGGATAACGTGTGGACCGGGGCCGATCCCGATGCCCTGCTTCAGGACTCCGTAGGCTTGGCTGTCCTTCATTCCCGCTACATGGCGTTTTTGAGCCGTTCCAGCGCCTCGAGGATTTTTGCCTTTCGCGCAATGGCCGCCTCGCGTTTTTCTTTTTCTTCCTCGACGATTTCTTCCGGCGCGTTGGCGACGAATTTCTCGTTGGCGAGTTTGGCATCGACGCGCTTGACATCGGCTTCGGCCTTGGCCAATTCCTTTTCCAGCCGCGCCTTCTCCGCCGAAAGATCGATCACACCTTTCAAGGGTAGAGCCGCGACCTCGCCGCGTACCAATAACTGCACCGCGCCTTCCGGCGCCGAATCGACGAAGGAAATGTCGGCGAGCCGGGCCATCCGCCTGACGACATCGTTCCAGCGCTGCGCACGCGCTTTTGTCTCGGTGGACGCACCAGCGAGCACCAGCGGAGTCAACGTCGCCGGCGGAATATTCATTTCCGCGCGCACTGAGCGGATCGCGGTGACGAGATCGACCACCCAGCCGATCTCGGCTTCAGCGGCAGGATCGCTGAAATCGGGGGCCACGGGCGCAAAGATCACAGGTGGAATGAACGGTTCGTTCGGATTCGTGGCCGACATCAGGGCCACTTGCTCCGGCGTCAGCTCGGCAGCCTTGCGCGACCACGCCGTCAACGCGAGCAGGCCGTCACGCATTGCCGTCACCGCCCAGAGCTCTTCGGTGATGAAGGGCATGAACGGGTGTAGCAGCTTGAGGATCTCGTCGCGCGCCCACGCCACCATGGCGCGGGTCTCGGACTTGGCGGCGCCGTCCTCGCCCATCAAAACCGGCTTGGCGAGTTCGAGATACCAGTCGCAATAGACGTTCCAGACGAAACGATAGATCGAACCCGCGGCGTCGTTGAAGCGATAGGCTTCGATCGCCTCGGTGACCTCGCGCGTCGCGCGTGACGTCTCGTGCACAATCCAGCGGTTGAGCGTCTGCTTTGCCTTGGTCGGATCGAAGCCCGGCGGCTGCACGCAATCGTTCATCTCCGCGAAGCGGCAGGCATTCCATAGTTTGGTTGCGAAATTGCGGTAGCCCTCGACGCGCTGCGGCGCGAGCTTGATGTCGCGGCCCTGCGCTGCCATCGCCGCCAGCGTGAAGCGCAGCGCATCGGCGCCGTAATCATCGATCAGATGCAGGGGATCGATGACGTTGCCCTTCGATTTCGACATCTTCGCGCCCTTCTCGTCGCGAACGAGGGCGTGGATGTAAACCGTCGGAAACGGAACGTCCTTCATGAAGTGAAGGCCCATCATCATCATCCGGGCGACCCAGAAGAAGATGATGTCGAAGCCGGTGACGAGGACGTCGGTCGGATAGTAGCGTTCAACATCTTTCGTATCGTCCGGCCATCCCAGCGTGGAGAACGGCCACAGCGCCGATGAGAACCAGGTGTCCAAGACATCTTCATCGCGGGTGATGAAGCCTTCGCGCTTGGCGGGATCGAGCGCCATCTCGCGTCCCTGCTCCGGCGTGATGACTTCCTGCTCGGCGTAATAGCCAAGCGCGTTGCCGACGGCTTCCTCTTCGGTTTCGGCGACGAACACCTTGCCGTCCGGCCCGTACCACGCCGGAATCTGGTGACCCCACCAGAGCTGGCGGGAGATGCACCAGGGCTGGATATTCTCCATCCACTCGAAGTAGGTCTTCTCCCAATTCTTCGGCACGAACGCGGTCGCGCCGTTGCGCACGGCCGCGATGGCCGGTTGCGCCATGGTCTTGGCGTCGACGTACCACTGATCGGTCAAATAGGGTTCGATCACGACGCCGGAGCGATCGCCATGCGGCACCATGTGCGTGTTGGGCTCGATCCTCTCCAGGAAACCGAAATCCTCCAACCGTGACACGATCTGCTTGCGCGCGGCGAAACGCTCGACACCATTCAATTCTTCCGCGAGCTGCATCGAGCCTTCCGGCAACCCGCGCAGATAGTCTTCGTTGCCGACGAGAGCGAGATTGCCTTCCTGATCGAGCACGCTGATCTGCGGCAGATTGTGCCGCCGGCCGACCTCGAAGTCGTTGAAGTCATGCGCCGGCGTGATCTTCACCGCGCCCGAGCCTTTTTCAGGATCGGAATATTCATCGGCGACAATCGGAATCCTTCGCCCCACAAGCGGCAGGATCACATGCTTGCCGACCAGTTTCGTGTAGCGCTCATCGTCCGGATGCACCGCGACCGCGCTGTCACCGAGCATCGTCTCGGGCCGCGTGGTGGCGACGACGATGAAGGTCTTGGGATCGTCGGGATTGAAGGCTTTGCCTTCCAGGGGATAGCGCAGATACCAAAGGTGGCCCTTGACCTCGGTCTGCTGCACCTCGAGGTCGGAAATCGCCGTCAGCAGCTTCGGATCCCAGTTCACCAGCCGCTTGTCTTTATAGATCAGCCCTTCGCGATGCAGTTCGACGAACACCTTGACGACGGCGCGCGACAGGCCCTCGTCCATGGTGAAGCGTTCGCGCGACCAGTCGCAGGAGGCACCAAGCCGCTTCAGCTGATTGACGATGACGCCGCCGCTCTCGGCCTTCCATTGCCAGACGCGCTCGAGAAATTTCGCGCGCCCCATCTCGCGCCGGCCCGGCTCCTGCCGCTCCATCAATTGCCGTTCGACCACCATCTGGGTCGCGATGCCAGCGTGATCGGTACCCGGCTGCCACAGCACGTCGCGGCCGCGCATCCGCTCGAAACGGCAGAGAATGTCCTGCAACGTGTTGTTGAGCGCGTGCCCCATATGCAGCGAGCCCGTCACGTTGGGTGGCGGAATCACGATGGTGAACGGCTTCGCGTCGCGGCGCTCCGGGCGTCCGGCCTTGAACGCGCCGCTTTCCTCCCAAATGCGGGACATGCGGCCTTCGATATCGGCAGGCTGGTAGTTTTTCTCGATCATGGCCAAGCTATTGGGGTTCGGAAACGGCTAGAAAGCCGCCGCAACGCGCCAAGTCAACACGACAGGCACGCTGAAATACGGTTAATGCCCGATGTAGTGGCTAAATGCGGGCTGGGACAGGGTGTTGCAGCGCCCCAAAAACTAGCGCCCGCGCGAAACCCGCTCGATTTCCGCTTTGACGATGCGTTCTACCAGCCCGGGCAAATTATCGTCGAGCCAGGATTTCAGCATCGGCCGCAACATTTCCTTGACGAGATCTTCCAGCGTCCGTGCGTTGTTGCTGAGCACGGTATTGGCGAGGCTGTTGAAGGCGGATTCGACGGCGGACACGGTCGAGCGCGACAGGATCTGCTGAGGCGGCGGAGCCGCGGGACTTTCGAAGGGCGCCGGTTCGAAGGCGGGCTGCCGATGCATCGCTCTGGTAGCGGTGGATTCGGTAAATTCGATATCGTCCTCCGGTTCGACCTTTTGGAACGCAGGCGGCGGCGCATCCGGCACCGCCATATCGTCGGTAAGTTCGAACACCGCACTCTCGGGCTGGGGTGGCCGTATCTCGGCCTCGGATGTCGCCTCATCGAGGCCTGCCAGCATCGCGTCGATGTCGTCCTGGCTGTTGGTCGCGACCGGCGCCGGTACGGGCTTGGCGGGAGGCGGCGCGGGCGCGATGGGCGGAGCCGCGGCTTTCGCAGCGGCGGCTTTCGCGGCAGGAATGGCCGATGGCGGAATGTCATTCATCACCGGCGCCTTGGCTGCCGGCGGCGCCGCGGCGGGTTTTTCTGCCTTCGGTGGAACTGCCGGGCTGGGCGGTTTCTCGGCGACCGGCGGTTTTGCTTCGTCGTCGGCGATGATGCGCCGGATCGACGCCAGAATCTCCTCCATCGAGGGCTCTTGGACCTTTGCAGGCTGCGTCATCTCCGACTCCACATCATCAACGCCTTCTCATGCGTTTTATACCAATCAAGAGAGGATTTGCCGGTTCCGGAAATGCAGGCTGGGATTTTCATCGCACAAGCCTGACTTGTCCCCAGATCAAGCGCCGCTCGACTCATCGCGCAGAGGACACTGCCCCTCCTCAGGGCACCGGAGCTTCGCAGCCCGAGAATGTCAGATGCGGCGCGAATCGCTTTGCTGCCCCTAAGAAAGGTACGTCAGGGCAACAATTGATTGCAAGCAAAGCGCTGGTGCACGATCCGCTAAAGCGTGCCCTCGGGCAGAAGCGCGAGGCATATCTTCGCGCCAGATTCCCTGAAGGTGCGAGCGGTTTGGCGAAAGATCGCGCACTACTTCAATAAATTAGAGCGCGGTCGCTGGACAAACAAAACCGTTTGTCCAGCGACCGCGCTCCAATCGTATTACGCCGTCGGCCTTTCGCGAGAAGCGATGACGGTCAAGCGATCAGCGGCCATCGGGCGTGCGAACACCGAACCAGCTATCGCGCACCTGCTGATAATGCACACTCGGGTCGTAGGTGGTGGTTTGCAGTTTGAGCACCTGCGGCGACAGCCGCCCCACGGCGTTCAAGACGGCATAGGATGCGACCACCCGATCGTGCTGCGCGGTGACGAGCGCGACACGGGCGTTGACCAGCGCCTGCTGGGCGTTCAGCACGTCGAGCGTGGTTCGCTGTCCGGCCTTGGCCTCTTCACGCACGCCGTTGAGCGCGATCTCGGAAGCGGTCACCTGCGATTGTGCGGATGCCACTTGCGCCCTGCCCGCCACCAACTGTCCCCAGGCCGTAACGGTGTTGGCACGGGTCTGGTCGCGGGTCAGTTCAAGATTGAGACGCTGCTGCGCCAGATTTTCCTTGGACTGGCGGATCAGCGAATATTCGGCGCCGCCTTGATACACCGGGACCGAAAGCTGCGCGATCGCCGAGGCGCCAAAGGCACGATAGGTCGTCAGGGTCTGTTCATAGGATTGCTGCACGGCGGCTTGCACTGTCACCGTGGGCAACAATGCACCCTCGTTCACCTTGACCTGGAGATAGTTGACGTCGATGCCGAACATCGCGGCCGTCACGTTCGGATTTTCTATCAAGCTGAGTTCGACCGCGCCGGGCAGCGTTCCCGGCAAAAAGCGATCCACCGGCGAGCCCGGCGCGAGTTGCTCCGGTTCGTTACCGATGATGCGGCGGAAGTTCGCACGCGTCGTGACCAGATTGGCCTCGGCAGTGAGTTGCTGCGTCTTGCCGGCGGCAAGCTGCGCTTCCGCCTGCGCCACGTCCGTACGCGTCACTTCGCCCACATTGAATCGATCCTGGGTCTGTTTCAGCGTTTGTTCGAGCACACGGGTATTGCTGCGCTGAACCTCGACGATCGCGGCGTCGCGCAGATAGTCCATGTAGATCGTCGCTGCCGAGAGCAGAACCGACTGTTCGAGAACCCGTAAGCCTTCGCGCGCGCCCGAGACCTGGCTCTCCGCCGCTCGGGTTTTATTGGCGGTTTGATTGCCGTTGAACAGCGTCTGCGTGACCGTGAGGCCGGCGCTGCGCGGTGGATCGGTACCGTGAATTTCGGTTCTGACGATCGCGGTCGGCGAGCCGCCCTGGGTGGTATTGGTATCGGTGTATTGATACCCGGCGGTGGCGGTTATCGCAACTTTCGGGCGATAGCCCGACAACGCCTGCGGTACGTTTTCGTCGGTGGACCTTACCGCGGCACGCTGTGCGTTGAGCTGGGGATTGTTTTGGTAGGAGCGCACCAGCGCAGCCTCGATCGTATCGGCCAAAGCAGGCGTCGGGCCCACACATGCCATGAGAAGGACCGCAGCCGCAGCTCCGGTAACGACCTTCACGCCACCCATCCTAGGTAATCCGTTCATGTCTATTGGCCGGCTCGAACTCCTGAACCGGCATCGCTTCATCCTGAGTCTCCAACATATGCCGCGCGTAAGCAGGACGGAACCACCCAGAGCCGAAACCCGGTGGAAACTCTTCACGTGGGGCAATCCGGCCACACTTCTGATTCAGAACGGGATTTTAACAGCCCGTCCAGCTCGAAACCGCTAGAAAACGAACGCCGGGAGCCGCTCCAGCCCCGGCAAAACCGGCGCAGTTGCGTCGAAAAGCGCCCGGTTCCCGAAATCGTCATCATGGGAGCGCGTCACGATCATGGCCCGTGGCGGCTGCGTCATTGCAAAAACTCCGACCAGCCGGCCGCCGTTTTTGAGCTGCCGGTAAAGTCGGTCGGGCGTGATCTCGGTCGCGCCATTGAGGACAATCACATCAAAGGGCGCATCCGCCGGATCCCCGTCGGCTGCGGGAGCGGTACACACTGTCACATTCCCTAGGCCGAGCTCGGCCAGAACGCCCGCGGCCTTGGCGGCCAGCACGGGATCGCCTTCGGTCGCCACCACCTGACTCGTGAGTTTGGCAACCACGGCAGCCGCATATCCGGTTGCGCAGCCCACCACCAAAACGCGGTCGGTATCCGCGATCTCGGCGGCCTGCAGCATCTTCGCGAGGACCGCGGGCTTGATCAGGAAGCGTTTGACGGAACCTCCTTCGCTGACATCGAGATCGAGGTCCAGATAAGCGAGTGCGCGCTGATTTGGGGGAACAAATGCCTCGCGCGGCAAAGCGAGCATGGCATCGATAATCCTGATGTCGGTGACGTCGCTGGTGCGCACCTGACCATCGACCATTTTCTGGCGCGCGGTCGAAAAATCGGACATGAGCGGACCCTGAAATCGCGCGGCATCGCCGCAGGTGGAGCGTAAGATTACGCCCATCTTTGGTACAAGGTTCGCCAAAACGCAATATTGCGATCGCGCGGCCGAAGCCCGCAATCCGCTATCCCCTCACGATTACGCTCCGCTTGGAGCGCGCTCTATTCGATCGTAACGGCGAGCCGCCCAATCAGGCTCGCGACCTCATCCAAATGGTCGGAATCGCGATCTTCGACCGCCTGCGCGAGCCGCGCGAGGCATTCGTCGTCGCTCATCGCGGGTATGTCGCTGGGAACGATCGACGGGATCGGCCTGATGAGATCAATCTGGACGTCTGACATGGAGTCACCTCAACGAATCCGGCGCGGTCGAGCATCGTCGGGAAATGGGCCGATTTAGCGGTCAATTCGAGGCGTGGCTGGGCCACGAATCGTGTGCCGACCCGCCAACCTGCTCTTTTCGTATCGTCGAAAAGGGCAACAAATCGCTGTGGCACAGGTATTTTTCGCCCTCCGTTGGTGCCGCGCCGGAGCGGCCCATTTCGTCCTTTGCAAGGCCCGGAGGCTTTGTTATACGCTGCCGCTAGCGGACCCTGTTTCGCACTATTCCTCGGTAGCTCAGCGGTAGAGCATTCGACTGTTAATCGAATGGTCGCTGGTTCGAATCCAGCCCGGGGAGCCACTACTGATTTTCCCCACTGAAATCTCGCAACAAGCAGCCCGCCGTTGACCCACTTCCGGCGACAGGCGGAAAACGTGGATCACATCCGTTCGCGGATTGGCCCCCACTCCGCGTTTACTGTGCGCAATGCCCAATCACTTGTCTGACAATTCTGACCGGCCGTACCCGCCGAATCCAGCAGCCGCCAAACTGGGCCGTCAACCGTCAAAGAAAAGACGATCGTGGCTTCACACGCGTGGTCGAACAGACGGGTATCCAGCAGTCAGAAAGGCCGGCCGAACGCCGGACCCGGTTTTGGTTATCCTCTGGAACCGGATCATCCGGTACTGGCCTCTTTTAAGCCTGGCGGCCTACAAATCGACCAAGGATTACCCACTCGTCCTCGTCGTATTTTTCCTTGAAGCGGTTTAGCATCCCCTTGAGATGATGGATGGCGATGGAGCCGTCTGGTCGAACTCGGGCTCAAGGCGAAAACTAAATGATCAAGCCGAAGCGGTCCGCCGAGCAACAGGTTGCAGACGAGGTCGATCGAAAAGCTCTCAATCCTTTGGCGTCGAGGCAGGCGATATCGGACAGCCAAGCTGGGCCAGAATTCCGGGAAAACCACGAACGCCTGAAGGTCCAGCGGCTGGCGCGAGAGGCTGCAGAACTCAGGATGAAGCGGAAATGATCGCCCGACCGGCTGCGCCAAAGGCTGAAGATTATTCTGTTGTTCCGGGCTCGTTAGGTCCTCGCCGTGATTTTCGCATCAGCGTGGGATTGCGCGAGGGCTGGGACGCCGACGGCCGTGTCTTCGACGTTTCGGAGGCCGTCCGCACCGCCCGTGCCTGGATGAAACGCCGCGTGGAAGCGGGCCAGCCCGCCCTATCCGGCATGTTCACCCGTGCTGAAGTCACCTACGCATGGCCCCGCCCAGATGGGACGGTTGGCTCGGACCGGGAACCGGTGGCGCTGTTCACTGGGGAAGCTGTACACGCCTATTTAGGCCACCTGCCCGACGAGACAATCGAGGCGATGTTGAACGAGCTGTCGATTGAGCTTGGCGTTGCTCTTGGACAGGAGCGAATTTATGTGGCGTTCGCGGATCGGACGTGGATTTTGGATGCTGGAGGACGTTAGAAGTGAACTTCAGCCAGCGCGCTGGCTGAAGCCGCAAAGAAGCAAAACCAAGAGGAAAAGGGAAAAGCCGCTGCCGCTCTATGGAAGTCACGCATCGACGATGAGCTCATTCCCGCGATCGAGCCTCTCGCTGTAACGCTTAAAAAGGCTGGTTGGTTTTGCGACATCGAAAAGCACGACGGCGGACTGAACCCACCGGCGTGAATCGGCGGCCCCGGAGTATCGGCTGGTGCCTACTTTCCTTGCACATATCCGCGAATTAACTCGCGTTTGATGCCGCTGGAGGCGCATACTCCGACAGTCACCGCTCCGCCTCCTAGGCATTACCGGTGACAGAGAGTGTTGCGCTCCCGCCTCTTTGAGGGAAGCATCATGCCCCAATCTCAAAGCGTCATTCCATTCGTTGCAATTGAGCGCCCCGCTTGTCCGAAGTGCAAGGCCCCGATGATGCTCGCCAGTATCGAGCCAGCACGCCCGGGCGTCGACTTGCACACGTTTGAATGCGCTATCTGTAATCACGTACTTAAGACCCTTGCCGCGTATGAAGACCCCTTGAAGTCCAAGGGGCTTGGACGCTGGCTTCAAGGCGATTTGCACCCACAGAAGTAAGGCCCGCCGGCGTGAACCCGCGGCTCACCGCTCCTCGTCCGGGTGCACCCAAGCGAAGGCATCGTCTGCCGCTCTTCCCTGAGCCTGATCATGTGCACCGGCGGCCGCGCGCCCGTTATCCGGGAGCCGAAGATGACCTCGCACGATTAGTGCTCTTGGCGGAGCACTACGGCGCCCCGCGGGCTGGACCGCGAGCAAAATTTTATTCCTACACGCGTCTGTGCGTACACACGGCGGCCCTGTGGACTACCGCGCAGCAAGTCTATATCCGCGCTCGGGTTCTGGCGTTTCCTGCATTGTGGATATGCTGCGGATAAGCTGGTCTCGGCTGAGCCTTGCATGAGAGCGTAGCGCGGCCCGCCTTGTGTCGAATTCCGGACGGTTGTTCCCGATCACGGGCGAGCAATCAATGTATCGAGGGCTCGAAAACCGTGATCGTCTTGGGGGCGGCAATATCGGTGGGCCTCTCTGATGGAATTGCGATCGCGCCGGCCCTGGACAGCACAGCGGACGTTATCATCCCGTCGGCGCTACCTTGCGAATTGTTCGGACCAAAATCCAAAAGCAGCAAAGTGGCAATGCTCACGATGGCGACAAGCGCGGCAATTGCCATTGGGATCAGCTCCGCGTGCTGGTCTTTTTGGTGAACGCTCATCTGCCGTACCCGATCCATTGCGCAAGATCGTATCAACCGGCGAAGGCTAAATTTTTGATTAAAAGCGCCCTCGGCGGAGCGCTTATTTTTTCTTCCATCATCTGGTTCATGTAGGCGTCAGTGTCGTCCCAGCCGAGGTTCGTCGTTGGTTGGTGTTTATGGTTGAACACCATCCCAGACTTTTGCCATTTTCAATTTTCGTGAAGGCCATCAGGTCATCAACCTGCGCATCATGGACTTGGCGACTATCGAGCTCGATACCCCTGTTTCGGGGTATGACTGCGGATTTCGACATGGCAGCGGTTGATTTTGGGGTCTTCAACTGACTTACATTATTTTATCGCTCACCCGCGTCAGATATGGATGCGTTCCTGATGGGCTAGTAAGAGTGGTCAACCCACAGAAAATGGTGGCGATGAAACCGGCAGTCGTTTTGATCTTTACGATTCTCGCCGCTCCGACGGTCTGCGCTGCAGCCGATGCCCCGCCTCAACTTCGAAACAAAACCGTCACGGCGTCGTGGTCTGTCAACAACACCTTCGTTGCGCCAAATGGAAAGGTCTTTACCCCGACGGTCAGCCAATCGAGGACAATCTATATCAGTTCTGCGGGCCGATTTTTTGTAAAGGGTTCGGTGAGTTCACGGAACGGCAGTGAGACCCATGAAGTCGCACCAGGCGATCGAACTCCAGCCGGCACCGCCAGAAGCATGAGTTTCGAAGGCGGAAAGATCGTCGGAATAGCTGTCCTCAAGACCGGCGCCGCGGGGCGGATGGTGATAAGTTTCGACCAAGGTTATTCGAACTGCAGCGTGGACGTGATGGTCGGGCGACCTGGCACCCCCATTACTGTCCGTGCGCCCAACGGCGTGCCTCTGGAAGTTCGGTCGCAAATTATCTCAGGGCAAAGCTGCTCGATAAGTGATGGCAATCCGTTTGCGACCCAATGAAACTGGATCCACGTAGCCTCGCGCTGGTTCTTGCATCGCCCGAAGGGTCGTGCCCCAGCTTGATCAGGGAATACCATTGGCGAGTCTTCTCGCGGGCGTCGTAGTGCCGAATGAAAGCCGGAGCATCGCGATTGGCCGGCCGGCTCACTGTTCGAACACCGCCCGGCAGGCGTCGCTGAGGTTGGCCTTCTGCCGCCGCAGGCAGGTGGTGATAGCGCGGACGTTGGGAATTTCGCCGGCGCAGAGACGGTAGACGTCGGGCGTGCAGGCCCTCTTCTGCTCCGGTGTTCCCGGCTCGGCTTGCGCGGCGCCGGTTGCGGACAGCGTGAGCAGGAGTCCAAATGCCAAACCAAGTTTGGCGCGGCTCGCAACGGCCGACGATCCGGTAAGGCTTGCCTTCATGACGGCATCTCCTGGTTTGGCTGGCGACTGCAGCCGCGCCGTTGTCATCTCGGCAAATACGGCAAAGATTGTTTGCCTAATGTGATTTACCTCACATTGGCTCGCGACCAGATCGGTCTATTCCTCGTCGATGAATTAAGACATCAGCAACCACGTCAGCCGCAACCGTCTGATCGATACAATTTGAACGATCTGTTCAATCTGGAAACAAAAGACTTTTGAGACCGTGCGCTCGAACCTTGGAGAGCGCGATGAGTGAAGTTGAATTCGACCGATTGCTGGATGCCGTGAGAACGTCCATTGCGCCCGCTCCGGAGGAGGAGTCCTTGGCCCGCCTGCCGATGTTCAACCAGCCGCCGAGAGCCGCCAACGACAACCAGCTGGCCTGGGGATTCATTCCATTTCCAGAAGGCTGGTACGCCGCCTGCTGATCGCGCAACGTGGGACTTCCCGCTCCCTCAAATAGCCAGCGCAAGGCGTTGATTGTCCTGATCCAGGTCGCGATCCGATAAACGGACCGACCGATGGCTGTCTATCTGCTCCAATTTATAGAAGTGGGCAGTCCGTCAAGCTGCCGTGAAGGCACCGGCTCTTTATGTCCGAATCATGCACAGCCGTTGTATGCTGAAGGAGCTCACGGGCTAGTCGATTGCCGCTGGACGAGCCAATCGCATCGGCCGCTGGAGTGGTTTTCCGGAAGCTTGCGCGAATGCGGACAGGCCCTGTCTTATTGATCTCGCTTTCCTGCGCAGGCTGCGCCTTGTCCCCGAAGCCGGTTGCGCAGGCACCCGCACCCCAGCAAGCTGCCGCGTTGGAAAAACCTGTTCCGGCCACTGACGCTGAACCGCCCAGATTCGAATGCAGCGACGGGACGATTTCAGTTTCGCAATACGGTTGCCTCGTCAACATGGCGCGAGCGCGACTGCCGCCCGGGCAATCGACCGAACGGACGCCAATCAATTCCGCTCCCTCGACCAGCGTGTCGCCGGCAAATGCAACGCGGTGAGCCTCAAACCGTGCGCGGAAACCCATACCTTCGTGCGATCTCAGCCTTCCTGCGATGAAGGTGGGGCGGTTGCCTAAGCGGTTGATGCTGTATATTGATCCCGGCTCATGGGGCCACGTGGCGGAGTGGTTACGCAACGGTCTGCAAAACCGTGTACACCAGTTCAATTCTGGTCGTGGCCTCCACCTTTAATCATTGATTTCATTCCAGTATTCTGGATCCGGTCGGTGTCGGCAAGCAGCATTGCTGGCGTCCGCACGAGCCAAAAACCCTCTATAAGCGATGCTATCTGCGACAGGGATCACTGCGGATGATCGCATTCATCAAACGCGTCGCCGCCTGGCTCGAATCCCGAAAGGTGGAACTTGGCTTGGGCGTCCGGGTCACCGTGGCCGCCATGGGCGCCCTGGTGATCGCGCTGGCGTTGGGCCTCAAGCTGCCGCTGTGGGCGGTGCTGACGTCCATCATCGTGACCCAGATGAGCGTCGGCCGATCGCTCAAGGCAACCCGCGATTATCTGATCGGAACCTTGGGCGGCGCGGTTTATGGCGGGGCCGTCGCTGTATTGATCCCGCATTCCGGGGAAGGCGCCCTGCTCGCAGTTCTGGTGCTGGCGGTAGCGCCCCTGGCCTTCATCGCGGCGATCAATCCGAGCCTGAACGTTGCTACCGTCACCGCTATCATCGTGCTGCTGCTTCCGACGATGAACCACGGCAATCCACTGGACTCCGCGATCGATCGGGTTCTGGAGGTCGCGGTCGGTGCGATCACCGGGCTCCTGGTGTCGTTTCTGGTGCTACCCTCGCGGGCGCATAGCCAGATCCGTGCCAGCGCCGCGCGCGTGCTCGAATTGATGGCGGCGGCGCTGAATGAATTGCTGTCGGGCCTGACGCGGGGCCTGGACAATGACGCACTTCACAAGCTGCAAGACGGAATCGGCGCGGCATTGGTCGGATTGAACGCCATCGGCGCCGAAGCGGAGCGCGAGCGTGCCGCCCGGCTCGCCACCGGACCCGATACCGGACCGTTGCTGCGCACAATCCTGCGGCTGCGCCATGATCTCGTGATGATCGGGCGGGCCAGCGTGGCGCCTCTGCCGTCAGAACTGCAGAGACGCCTCGCCGCGCCGCTTGCACGCGTCAGCAGCACGATGGTCGAATATCTCAGGACGATGGCCGTGGCACTACGGACCGGCCGCGGCACGCCTGCGATCTGGCCGGTGCAGGCGGCGTTGGAGGCTTACGCCGCGGAGGTCGCGGCGGTACGCAGCGAAGGTCTGACACGAGGCTTGCCGGGTGACGTCATCGAGCGCTTCTTCGCGCTGGGATTTTCCCTCGAACAGATGCGACAGAATTTAAAAGACCTGGAGCGTTGCGTGGCTGACTGGAGCGAGTCGGCGGAGATTGGGACGAACAAGTCGAGCGACGACGCATAATGCTGCAACCGTGCCCTCGATCCTAAGGCAACGGCCCGATCAGGCACGTTTGCGGCGACGGTAATCCCGCTTCGGCTTTGGTTTGGGCGCGAGCTCGGGCAGCACGCTTTGTACCTCACGGTATTTCGCCAGCATCCGCTCAAAGCTTTCGTGCAGCGTTTGTTCGATGTCCGGCCGCTTTTCGAGGCTGGCCAGCAACATCGCCGCCGCCTCGATGGTAGACAGGCCGTCGCGGCGCGGCTCGCGACGCAATTGCCCATAGCGTGACGGCCGCGCCGGGCCGAGGATGATGCGCTGGCATTTCAGCATCCACGCATTGCGCCACCACAGCGCCTTGGCCTGGCTCCAGGTGCCGTCGAGCAGCACGATGCCCTCGATATCCTTCAGGATGGCGCGCTGATTGTCCTCGATTTCGCCCTTGCGGTTGATGGCGACGATCTCGCGGTCCGTGTCGAGATCGGCAACTTTAGCGGAGCCAAGATAGAGCACCGCCCAACGCGAAGGATCGTGGACCGGCCGTCCCAGCGCCTTGGAGAGACTTGGCCACGACAAGCCAATCCTCACGACCGCATTCTTGAAATGCAGGGCGGTCAGTCGCGCGGTGCCGAGCGCCCTGTCCTGCTCCTGCGGATGTTGCAGGATCAACAGCGAAATCTTGTTTTCGATCGGCGTGATGCTGTCGCAAATGCACAGCGGCAATGGCTTGTGGCAGTGCGGACAGTCGGCGATCGCCTCCGCCACGGCGGCGCCCGTTTCAGCCTCGGATTGTTTTGACATGCGCCCGCTATACGCTTCGCGGCTGCGCGCATCAACCGTGCCACTCGGCCTCGACGACCGGTTCCCTTAGCTGCAGCAAGACGATCGCGCCCGTTGCGAGGCCGAATCCCGTCAGGGCGGGTCTTTCCGTTTGTTTTCGCGGGGTCCGCCTGGCGCGCGCCGCCCCTCAAAATGCTTCCACTTCGGCTGCACGCGCTTTAGGGTTATTGCCGGATCAAACAACGAACCGGCAAGATTCCGCAGATGAACATCAACAACGACGTCGTCGAAGCGATCGGCAATACGCCGCTCATCAAACTGAAGCGCGCTTCCGAGGAGACCGGCTGCACCATTCTCGGCAAAGCTGAATTCATGAACCCCGGACAGTCCGTGAAGGATCGAGCCGGAAAATGGATGATCCTCGAGGCCGAGAAGCGCGGTGACCTCAAGCCCGGTGGTTTGGTGGTGGAGGCAACCGCGGGCAACACCGGAATCGGTCTCGCCGTTGTTGCCAGCGCGCGCGGTTACCGGACATTGATCGTGATTCCGGAAACCCAAAGCCAGGAAAAGAAAGATATGCTGCGGCTCTGCGGCGCCGAATTGGTCGAAGTGCCGGCGCTGCCCTATGCCAATCCGAACAGTTACCAGCATGTCGGAAAAAGGCTGGCCGATCAGCTCCGCAAGAGCGAGCCGAATGGCGTGTTATTCGCCGATCAGTGGAACAATCTGGATAACCCGAAGGCGCACTACGATTCGACCGGCCCCGAGATCTGGGAGCAGACCGGCGGCAAGGTTGATGGCTTCATATGCTCGGTCGGAACCGGCGGCACCCTCGCAGGCATCAGCTCTTTCCTGAAGGAAAAGAAAAAGAACATCGTAATCGGCTGCGCCGATCCGCGTGGTGCTGCCATGTACGAATTGTTCAAACACGGCGAGGCCAAATCGACCCCGGGCGGTTCGATCGCCGAAGGCATCGGGCTCGGACGCGTGACGCCGGTGATCAAGGAGGCCAAGGTGGACGAGGCCTATCTCATTCCGGACGAAGAAGCCGTGCCCGTCATTTACGAACTGCTCGAGCACGAAGGCCTCTGCCTCGGCGCCTCTACGGGCATCAACGTCGCGGGCGCGATCAGGCTGGCAAAACAGCTCGGACCCGGCCACACCATCGTAACGATCCTGTGTGACTCCGGAAACCGCTATCAGTCGAAGCTGTTCAATCCGGAGTTCATGCGCTCGAAGAAGCTCCCGGTGCCGGAATGGCTGGAGAAGCGCAGCAACATCGACGTGCCGTTCGAGAAGGTGTGAGTGGGTGCCGCGACCGTCATTGCGAGCGCAGCGAAGCAATCCAGGGACCGCAAGCTCAGACTGGATTGCTTCGTCGCTGCGCTCCTCGCAACGACGATGCAGCGACCTATCTCAAGATCTGACTCAGAAACAGCTTGGTCCGCGCATGCTGCGGATTGGCGAAGAAATTCGTTGGCGTATTCGCCTCGATAATTTGCCCGGCATCCATGAAGACGATACGATCGGCTACTTCCCTGGCAAATCCCATTTCGTGGGTGACAACCAGCATGGTCATGCCCTCATTGGCAAGATCGACCATGGTGTCGAGCACTTCCTTGACCATCTCGGGATCCAGCGCCGATGTCGGCTCATCGAACAGCATCACCTTCGGGTTCATGGTGAGCGCACGCGCGATCGCGACGCGCTGCTGCTGACCGCCTGACATCTGGCCCGGATATTTGTTGGCCTGTTGCGGAATTTTCACCCGCTCCAGATATTTCATGGCCGCCGCTTCGGCATCTTTCTTCGGAATGTTGCGCACCCAGATCGGCGCCAGCGTGCAGTTCTCCAGCACGGTCAAATGCGGAAACAGATTGAAGCTCTGGAACACCATGCCGACTTCGCGCCGGACTTCATCGACGCGCCGCAAATTCGGCCCAAGCTCGATGCCGTCGACGACAATCCGGCCCTCCTGAAATTCCTCCAGCGCGTTGATGCAGCGGATCAGCGTCGATTTGCCCGAGCCCGAAGGGCCGCAGATCACGATACGTTCGCCTTTGGCGACATCGAGGTCGATGTCGCGCAGCACGTGAAAATCGCCAAACCATTTGTTGAGACCGGCAATGCTGACAATCGAATTCGCAGCCATGATTATTTTACTCAACTCCGCCGGTGTGCGTTCAGCCGATATTCGACGAACAATGAATAACGCGACATGCCAAAACAGAAGGCGAAGTAGACCAGTCCTGTGAAGGCGAACCCGGTAAACAGCGTGGTCGGAGTAGCCCAGACCGGATCGGCAAACGAAGCCCGCAACTGCCCGAGCAGATCGAACAGCGCAACAATCGAAACCAGCGAGGTGTCCTTGAACAAGGCGATGAAGCTGTTGACGAGGCCGGGAATGACGTGGCGCAGGGCTTGCGGCATCACGATCAGCCCTGTCGTCTTCCAATAGGACAAGCCGAGCGCGCTCGCAGCCTCACCCTGCCCGCGCGGGATCGCCTGCAGGCCGCCGCGGATGACCTCGGCGTTATAGGCGCCGGCGAACAGCGCGATACCGATCAGGACACGCACCAATCCGTCGACGGTGAAATTGCCCGGCAGGAACAGTGGCAGCATGTAAGTTGCGAAGAACAGCACGGTGATCAGCGGGACGCCGCGCCAGAATTCGATAAACGCAACGGAGAAAATCCGGATCAGTGGAATCGTCGAGCGCCGGCCCAGCGCCAATGCGATGCCGACCGGCATCGACGTGACGATACCGGTGACCGACACCACCAGCGTTACCAGAAGGCCACCCCAGAGCCTGGTATCGACGATAGGCAATCCGCCGTGGTCGAGGCCCATCACGGCGATCACCGCGCCGATGCCGGCGAAGATCGCAAGGCCGGCGACGAACGAACGCCATCCGGTGCGGATGCCGCCGTTCAAAACCAAGAGCAGGATCGAGACGATAGCGGCGGTCGCCGCCAGGTCGGCCCAGACCGGACGGGATGACGTCTGAATTTGATCGCGAAGCCACGTCAGCGGCCAGATCAGGATCGAGACGACAGTACTGAGCAGGACGACGAGTTTTCCCAACAGAGCCAGCAGCGGGCCAATGACCGCGGTTGCCTCGCCCACGCTTGTCAGCTTGCGGCCGGCATCTCCGATGCTGGCGCTAAATCCGGACAACAGGCCGGCCGTCCAGCTGACGCCGAAGCCATCAAGCCCGCCCCCATGCAGCAGGAAAAACGCGACGATGGGAAATGCAATGAAGAACAGGCCGGCGCTGAGGCCCTTGGCCGGCAGCCGTGGAATCAAGAGTGGCAGCAGCAACAGCGCGGCAAGGATGAACGTCAGATTGACCCGCCAACGCTCAGGCTCCGGATAAAATCCGTAAACGAATTGGAAGAATTTCGCCCGCACGAAAGGCCAGCACGCGCCGACGGTATGTCCGGCATTCTCCGCCAGACATGCATTCCGGTCAGTCCCGCGCCAGACCGCATCGAACAGCAGGAACCGGACGGCGGGCACGACGATAAACCAGAGCAGAAGCACGCTCACCAGGGTAAGCAGGATGTTGGCTGGCGAATTGAACAGCCGCGTGCGCAGAAACCCGATAAAACCCGTGGTCTTGACCGGCGCGGCGCGCTCGGGAATGAGCTCCTGGCGAACGAACGATGAAGCGGCGGTGTCGCTCATGCGCCAAGGCTCCGGCCGATCCGCCATCCGTAGAAGCTCATGATCGCGCTGGTCACGAGTGAAATCAGCAGATAGACGCCCATCGTGATCGCGATGATTTCAATCGCCTGACCGGTCTGGCTGAGAGTCGTTCCCGCAAACACCGAGAACAGGTCGGGATATCCGATCGCCACCGCCAACGACGAGTTCTTGGTGAGGTTCAGATACTGGTTGGTGAGCGGCGGCAGGATGACGCGCAACGCCTGCGGCACCACGATCAGCCGCAGCGTCGAACCGCGCTGTAGCCCAAGCGAGGCCCCTGCTTCCATCTGTCCCTTGTGGACCGACTGAATGCCGGCCCGCACGATTTCAGCGATGAATGCCGCGGTATAGGTCGACAGCGCCAGCGTCAGCGCCACGAATTCCGGGATCAGTCGCGATCCGCCGGAAAAATTAAACCCCTTGAGTTCGGGCACTTCAAAGGTAACAGGCGCGCCGAAGATGAACGATGTGACGAGCGGCAATCCGATCAATAGCCCGATCACATAGGGCCAGATGGTCAACAACTTGCCGGTTTGAAACAATTGGCGGCGCGCGTAGGCGCGTAGCAGCAGTGAGGCGACGATCGCAACCAGCAGAGCGACCGCAACAGCACCCAACCCCGCCTCGGCAACCGGCTTCGGAATCACGAGACCGCGATTGCTGAGAAAGACGCTGCCGAACAGCGAGATGCTTTGCCGCGGATTCGGCAGCGCGCTGAGCACGGCGAGGTACCAGAACAGGATCTGGAACAATAGCGGCAGATTGCGCACCAGTTCGACGTAGCCGCCCGAGATGCGCGACAACAGCCAGTTCGGCGACAGCCGGCCCAGCGCGACGAGAAATCCGATCACGGTCGAGAAGAAAATACCGATGATCGCGACCAGCAACGTGTTGAGCAAACCCACCAGAAAGACGCGGGTATAGGTGTCGGACCCGGAATATGGAATCAAGCTTTGGCTGACGTCAAACCCGGCCGTATTCGCGAGAAATCCGAAGCCGGATGTGATCCGCTGCGACTGCAAATTGGCGCGGGCGTTGGCCACGATCTCATAGCCGATCCAGGCCAGGGCCGCGACGAACAAGATCTGAAGGACGAATCCTCCCCAGCCCGCACGGCCGCCAAGTGCACGCCGCAGTCTGGCGACAAACTGCGGCGGTGGTGGTCGGGGCCCGGTCGTCATCGCAGCCGCTGCTTGCCGCGATCAGCGGATCGGCGGCGCGTACTGGATTCCGCCCTTGTTCCAGAGCTGGTTGAGTCCACGGGCAATCCCGAGCTTCGAACCGGCGCCGACGTTGCGATCGAAAGCCTCGCCGTAATTGCCGACGGCCTTCACGATCCGCAACACCCAATCCTTGGTAAGGCCGAGTTGTTCGCCGAGATTGCCATCGGTGCCGAAGGCCCTTTTGAGCTCCGGCTTGTCCGATTTTGCCATGTCATCGACGTTCTTTTGGGTGACGCCAAGCTCCTCCGCGTCAACCATCGCAAACAACACCCACTTCACGAGATCGAACCATTGGTCGTCGCCGTGGCGCACCATCGGGCCGAGCGGCTCCTTCGAAATCACCTCCGGAAGTACGCTGTGATCGGCTGGATTTGAAAGCTTCAGACGCTCGGCATAGAGCTGCGAGACATCAGAGGTGAAGACGTCACAGCGTCCGGATTCGTAGGCCTTGACGGTTTCGTCCGCGGTGCCGAACGCGATCACCTCATACTTCATGTTGTTGCCTTTGAAGTAGTCGGCGAGATTTTGCTCCGTCGTCGTGCCGGTCTGCACGCAGACCGATGCGCTGTTCAGTTCCAGCGCGGAATTGACCTTGAGGGATTTCTTCACCAGGAAGCCCTGACCGTCATAATAGGTCACGCCGGTAAAATTGGCGCCTAGCGAGGTGTCACGGGAAAGCGTCCAGGTTGTGTTACGCGAGAGCACGTCGATCTCGCCGGACTGCAGGGCGGTGAAGCGATCCTTGGCTGACAGCGGCACGAATTTGACCTTGGTTGGATCGTTGAAGATGGCGGCTGCAACCGCGCGACAGACGTCAACGTCGAGCCCGGTCCAGTTGCCCTTGTCGTCGGGCGCCGAAAAGCCCGGCAAGCCCTGGCTCACGCCGCAGGATAACATGCCGCGGTCCATAACCGTCTTGAGCGTCTGCGCATCAGCGGCCTGGGTGGAAAGACCGGCGGCGAGAGCAAGGGTGAAAACCAGAGATACGCGTTTCATGGCAAAGCCTTTCAAGGGTCGTCCGGGAACGTTTGCTTATCATCGCGTGCGTCGATGGGCCAACCCAATGATCCACTGCTGCAGACGCGAGCCTGACAGGCCGTTTGACGTGCAGTTCGCTCAAGCGATGGATCGATGGTCGCGGCAGGCCCCTCAACATGCGGCGACTGAATAGCCGGGGTGCATCACAGAACGACTGGTGGGCCGGGTCAAGGGGTTGACGGCTGTCTTCTGTGTCCTGTTATTAACAAACCCAGCCCGAACCCGCCGCCCGGCGGGCGTTCAAGCATCGTGGCTGCGGCAAAAAGTCTTTTGGTGGCAGCGGACAGATGAATTTTTCCAGGGATGATGAACGATCGAGCCCGCAGAAAGCAGAAACCAAATTGGTGACGGCGGGCCGTGACACCAAGGCGCAGAAAGGATTCGTCAATCCCCCGGTCGTCCATGGTTCCACCGTGCTTTATCCGACCGCGGACGATCTGCATGCCCATCGCGGCGAGTTCCAGTATGGCCGCCGAGGAACCCCCACCACGAAGGCGCTGCAGGAGGCGCTGATGGCGCTCGAAGGCCCGCAATGCGCAGGCGTTGGTCTTGCGCCCTCCGGTCTGTCGGCGATCACGACAACCCTGCTTGCAGTTCTGAAGGCCGGAGATCATCTCCTGGTCTGCGACAACGCCTATCGCCCCACGCGGAATTTCTGCAACGGATTGCTTGCCGGCTATGGCGTCGAGACCACCTATTTCGATCCGTTGATCGGAGCCCGCATCGCCGAATTGTTCAAGCCAAACACCAAGGCGGTGCTGGTCGAAGCACCGGGATCGCAATCCTTCGAAATGCCCGACATTCCGGCCATTGCAAGCGTGGCGCATGCGCGCGGCGCACTTGTCATCGACGACAACACATGGGCGTCGCCGCTGTTTCACCGCTCGCTCGACCAAGGCGTCGATATCAGCATGCAGGCCGCGACCAAATATATCGGCGGACATTCCGACATCATGTTCGGCACCATTTCGGCGAACGCGAAGGCCTGGCCGTTGATCGCCGAGGCGATCTGGCTGCTCGGCCTCTGCGCCGGGCCCGACGACGTGTTTCTGGCGCTGCGCGGCTTGCGCACGCTGGCGGTGCGGCTTGCGCAGCATCAGCGATCCGGGCTCGAAATGGCGCGATGGCTCGCGACCCGTCCCGAGGTCATGAGGGTGTTGCATCCCGCGCTGGAAAGCGATCCGGGCCATGCGATCTGGAAACGCGATTTCACCGGCGCGTCCGGCCTGTTCAGCATCGTTCTCAAGCCGGCACCCCAGAAAGCCGTCGACGCGTTGCTCGATGCCGTCAAGCTGTTCGGCATGGGCTATTCATGGGGCGGCTTCGAGAGCCTTGTCATTCCATTCGACTGCGACGGCTATCGCTCGGCGACCAAATGGGCTCCGGGCGGGCCGACATTGCGGCTCCACATCGGACTGGAGAATGTCGACGATCTCAAAGCCGATCTCGAGCGCGGGTTTGCGGCCTTCAACGCCGCATAGCTCTTGAGAAGCTGCTTTCGGCACCTTAGCTTTGCACCACCGAGGATGGCGCTGCCGCCGTATTTTTGCGCTGTCCCGCGAAGAAAAACATTGATCCGCTGTCGTTTGCCGATAGCCTGATCTTTCGACTCAAATCCGGAAGCAAAAGAGCATGGGAAGCATCGTTCTTCTCGACCTGATGGGTGGCGTGGCATTGCTGCTGTGGGGCCTGCACATGGTCCACAGCGGAATTTTGCGCGCCTTCGGTCCCGATCTCCGTCTGCTGCTGGCGAAAGCGCTGAAAAACCGCTTCGCCGCCTTTGCCGCGGGCATCGGTCTGACCGCGCTTTTGCAGAGCAGTACCGCGACCGCCCTGATCACGAGCTCCTTCACCGCCGAGGGTCTGGTCAGTCTGGTCCCGGCGCTGGCGATCATGCTCGGCGCCAATGTCGGTACCACGCTGATCGTTCAAATCCTGTCGTTCAACATCTCAGCCGTGGCGCCGATTCTCTTTATCCTTGGCCTGGTTGCCTTCCGTAGCGGCGCACGCTCGCGGATCAAGGATATTGGCCGGGTTTCAATCGGTCTCGGCCTGATGCTGCTGGCGCTGCATATTCTGCTCGACACGCTGGCGCCTGCGGAGAATGCGCCGGGCGTACGCGTCTTCATGAGCGCCATCACCGGTGATCCCGTGCTCTGCATCGTCATCGGCGCTGTCGTCACCTGGGCGGTGCATTCAAGCGTGGCCAGCGTTCTCTTGATCATGTCGCTTGCTTACGCGCAGTTCATTTCACCTTTCGCATCGCTGGCGCTTGTGCTTGGCGCCAATCTCGGCAGCGCGATCAATCCCATCTTCGAGGGCGCGCGCCGCGACAACCCCGCAAGCTACCGTCTGCCGCTCGGCAATCTCATCAACCGGCTGGTCGGTGTGCTGCTGGTCGCACCGTTCCTGCGTCCGATCACCGAGATATTGCAGGCATGGCAGCCCGACCTCGCGAAGATGACCGCCGAATTTCACACCGCGTTCAACGTGGCGACGGCGATCATCTTCATCGGCCTGCTCGGCAGCATGGCGCGGCTCCTGAAAACGCTTCTGCCGAACAAAATCCAGGAGGCCGACCCGTCGCGGCCGCGCTACCTCGACGAGAGCGCGCTTGAAACGCCCTCGCTGGCCCTGGCGGACGCCGCGCGCGAAACCTTGCATATGGGCGATCTCGTCGAGGTCATGCTGCGCAAGGTGATGGCGGCTGTCATGACCAACGATCGCGCCTTGGTCGATCAGGTGTCCAAGATGGACAACAGTGTCGACAACCTCGACGAGGCGATCAAACTTTATGTGACCAAACTCACGCGTGGCAGCCTCGACGAACGCGAGGGACAGCGCGCGATGGAGATCATTTCCTTCACCATCAACCTCGAGCACATCGGCGATATCATCGACAAGAATCTGAGCGAACTCGCGACCAAAAAGATCAAGCGCAGGTTTCAGTTTTCGCCGGAAGGCGCGGAAGAATTGTCGGCATTCCACAAGCGAACCATGGACTCCCTGCGCATCGCATTCGGCGTCTTCATGTCGGGCGACGTCAATGAAGCCCGCAAGCTTCTCGCGGAGAAGGCGCATCTGCGAAATACCGAGCTTGCCGCCACCGAACGACATCTCGACCGCTTGCGTGAAGGCCGGCCTGAGACGATCGAGACCACCTCGCTGCATCTCGACGTGCTACGCGACCTCCGGCGAATTCACTCGCATATCTGTTCGGTGGCTTATCCCGTCCTCGACGCGGCGGGCGAACTCCCGGCCGACAAGCAGACCACCAGCGATCTGGCGGCACTGCCCGCGTCGGCTGCGCAAACTTCCTCTCACTAATGAGGAGAATCGCCAAACCCAGCGCGCGCGGAATTAAACTAATATTCACGAAGAAGCTTGCCGGTGTATGGGGCTTTCGATCTAGTAAATCTTCACAAGAAGGGCCGCGGTCACGTTAGAACGATAAAATACCGATCGCGAATCCGGCGAGGTGGCAACCACCCCGCCGGCGCGCGTTTGCGTTAGAGCGTGATCCGATTCAATCTAGTCGAATCATGATCTAGTGTTGGTCACGACCATCGTCGTCCCTTCGGGACGCCGAGACCACCACCCCCGTCGTCTCATCGAGGACCAGCTTGCGCGGACCGTCGTCGTCGCGTTTGTTGAAATCGAACATGTTGTCGAGCGGACCGGCGATGGTATCGAACGAGCCGCCCGGTTGAATGCGTTCACCGGAAAGCCAGTTGTCTTCGACGAAGCGGAGCACTGAGGTCTGATCGGTCAGCGTATGATCGACGTAATTTTGCTTCGCAAAGGGCGACACCACCAGCAGCGGCATGCGGGTGCCGTAACCGCAGCGGCCCCATTCCGGCTGACCGAAGTTGCCGTTGAGCGGCGTTGCCGGAACCGGCTTGCCCTGCTGGAATCCGTTGCTCGTTTTGCAGACGCCTGGACCGTTCAGCGTGTCCACCGCGGGGTTGAACGAAGAGTTCACCACCGGCGGCATTTGGTGGTCGTACCAGCCGTCGGAATCGTCATAGAGAATGATCACGGCGGTCTCGGACCATTCCGGGCTCTTCTGCAAGGCGTTAATAACGCCGACCACGAAATGCTGCTCGTCCAGCGGGTCGGAGTATCCGGCATGACCATCTTCGAACGCCGCCGCCTTGAGGAAGCTCACGGCCGGCAGGTTGCCTGCCTGGAGCGAGGTGAAGAAGTCGCGGATGTCATACTGGTGATTGGCCGGGTCCGGCGTGTTGGTGTGCGGAATCAGGCTGTGACCGATGGCTGCGACCGAACTTGGACGGGCGTGGGTCGGATTCCGGGTCGACACGTAGTATTGGAACCAGGCGTGGTGCGGAATGTAATCGGGCGACGTCGAGGCGGGCGTGCCCGGCGCGGTTGGATTGGTCTCCCGCGCGCAGCCGGTGGTGCCGTTGGGATTGACGACCGTCAGATCGAACCCGCCCATGAACGAGCCCCAGGTAATGCCCTTGGCATTGAGCAGGTCGCCGATGTTCTTGCCGGCCATCGTAACCTGATCGATGCTCGAATTGGAGCAAGCGTCCATCAGCGGATCACCATCGCCGATCTCGGTAATGTTGCTGGGGACGTGGGCTGCATCGCCGAACGCCTCGTGGGTGCCGTGCAGCAAATTACCCGAGCCGTCGAGGACGTTGAGGCTCGCGGCGATCCCGTTGGTCTGACCAGAGATCAAATTGAGCGCACCCGGCGTCGAGGGGCCGAACTGCGTCGTGTAATTGTTGTCGTTCAAGGCGAAATGCTGGGCGTAATTCCACAATGCGGTGACGGTGTTGCCGTCGTAATATCCCATCACCAGCGCCTTGCTGCCAATGCCGGTCGGCGGCGGACCCGCGGTTCCGACGAAGGCGGGGAAGCCGTCCATCCGCCCGTTGTTGTAGGCGCTCTCCTCCGGGCTTTCGTTGTGCCCCTGATCCGCCGTCAACGCTTGTGACGGCGACAGCCGGAACGGATTCGACGCGCCAGCGCCATTGCTCGCGCTGTTGTTGGGAGCAGCTGGATTGCTGGGGTTGCTGTTGGGATTGTTGTTGAGAAGATCGAGGCCCGCGAGCGGCGTGAAATTGTGATTGACGTCGAGCGGGGTGACGAGATTATTGACCTTCGGCGTGTGCGGCGCCGCCGTGAACGGCTTCTCGCCGGATAGATTCGAGGCCTTCGGATAAGTGCCGAAGTAATGGTCAAACGAAACGTTTTCCTGGAAGATCACGACGACATGTTTGATCGGCGTCGCGGTGTGAACGTGCTGGTCATCCGAATCACGGCCGTGCCGATCGTCTGCGACGGCCCCCCTACCCACGACCGTAAGGGCGAGAACGGAAACCAGGCCTAGAGCTAACGGCAAGCGCATGGGATCGCCTCCTTAAAGCGTTGAAATTGAATGACAAGAGTTACGCGCGGCAACTGAAATGGAGCGCCGCACAGAGTTTTTCAGAGCTCGGTCACAAGCGGACGAAAAATTTGTGACATCTCATTGAATAAGTTTGCGGCCAACAAATGCGGCGGAACACGTTCGCCCAAATGCGCCTGAATCATTTTGGCTTGCTGCGCGGTTGCCGCTAACGCCCGACAGCAGACGCCTCCGCCGGCTTTGACCGCATTCATGAGTCTACGCCCGAACTCAGAATGCTCGGGCGCAATACTCACCTCCCCGACGACGCCTGCCGTCCGGTCAAAATGATAAAATACAAATTGCGAACGTAGACCACCAACCCGAGCGCCTGGCCGGCGATAAATACCGGGTCTCTGCGATACAGCGCATAGACCAGCAGCAACACGCCGCCGCCAATCGAAAAAAACCAGAACGCCACCGGGACCACGCTTTTGCGCGCGCGCTCCGATGCGATCCATTGCACCACAAAACGCATGGTGAAAAATCCTTGCGCCACAAATCCGAGAACAACCCAGGCATCGAACTTGATGACGAAGACATCGTGCAGATAGCTGCCGAGTGAATTGAACAGATCAGTCATGGGACGTCACCTCGGTCGCAACGGGCGTCGGCTTCTTGCGGCGGATCGGCCACCACGCTCCGACGATATCCATGATTCCAATCCATAGCCGATCGAAAAATCCGAAGTTTGACACGCCGAAATGGTGCGGCCACCATGAAGGCAGAACGATCAAATCGAATATCCGCTCGGTCCGTCGTGAATGCTTCAAGAGCTCAGCTTGCATGGATGCTCACGTTACAGTGGACGACGATCAGGGTCACCGCCACATTCGGCTCAATACGGTCAGCACCCGGCCAACGGTACTGACGGAATCGGCATTCGTGTTTTCAAAACAGGCCGCTGTAAACGCACAACGTCGCCAGGCGGATGGTTGTGTTGCGTTAGATCCGACAGCGCAATTCCCCGAGACGGCCGTCCTTCCGGGATTAATCCATAAAGTCCCAGTAGCAAACGACCGGTCCTTTAGTGAGGCCAGCAATGCCTCGGAGCTGGCGCTTATTTCTCGTATGCGATCATTAAAATATAAATTTAGTTATCTACTGTATTTGCGAGTATTCATCCGTAGTTTTTATCGATATTTATCTGAAATTTTATCCTTAACCAAAGTTTAACACACTCATTTACATGGATATTACTTTGTTTACCCTGTTTTCCTCGATCGAATGCGAGGAACAGAAAAATGATCCCACGCCTCCACTACATCCTTTGCGCCGCGATGTTTTTGTTGCCGGTGGAATACGCCCGCTCCGATGCGGGTGCGGTCAAGTCTCAAAGCGCTGGCACGGTGGAAGCGACGGCGGAGAAGGTCGCCGCAGATGACCGGGATGTGCTGATGGCCCACGGCGTGGTGAGCTGCCCCGCGCTCGGACACTCTTTGGAGCCCGCCGATCCTCCGACCACATCTGCGCTTTCTCGTGTCGAGCAATTTGTAGCGAGAGAGCATTTTAACGAGGACTTCTCGCCGCATGCCGAAGTCAAAATTTACTGGCTCGGCGCCGCATTCAGGCAACGCTTCCTGCAAAAAGTTGAAGATGATGGCGACGGGGCCATTCTCCGAACCTTCATCCTGCGCAAATCATCACGTGATGCGGAGATCATTGCAGAGCTCAACCTCCACCACGAGACAAAGCTCAGCGATCTGTGGTGTCTGCTCACGGTTCAGCCCAATGGGGAACCCGGGACGCTCCTGACCAATGCCGTCCCGAATATATTCTACATTCGGGACATTGATGGAGTTCTCGGTGCCGTTGACGCGGTCTGGGGCGGCGCAGGCTGGGAAATCGGGGCTAGCTCGGTTGAAAGCCCGAGTCAGTGGCTGGCCGGACGGCAGGTGATTTCACGCTAGGACATCTCATCTGGCACCTGCGATAAAAACATAAGCAGAGTTTCCAGCGCTCAATAAGCGCCGGAAAGTCGAGCGCGCATATGAAGAGTTCCGTGCCATTCGTCGCACTTATCGTGCAATTTTTTTCTGTCGCCCGTTTGACCTTACCCAAGCATTTTCAATCAAACGTTCCAAAGATTCCATATTACAGCGCTGGTCTAGCGCTACAGCGTCTGCGATCCGCTCGCGCGATTCTTCAGGATCAACATGATATTGCGGATATAGATGACGGTGGCCATCGCCTGTCCAAGGATGATCACGGGCTCACGTTTGACGATGCCGTAGACCAGCGTCATCAATCCGCCACCCATCGAGAAAAACCAGAACGCCATCGGCACCACGCTTTGTCCGGCGCGCTCGCTTGATATCCACTGCACCAGAAAACGTGCCGTGAAAAACAATTGTGCGACCAGACCGAAGGCGAGCCAAAAATCGAACTTGGCGACGAAAACGTCATAGAGATAATTGCCGAGATCCTGCCCGTACTGGATCAACATCATTGCACCTCGGTCGCAACGGGCGTCGGCTTCTTGCGGCGGATCAGCCACCACACTCCGGCGATATCCATGATTCCGATCCATAGCCGATCGAAAAAGCCGTAGTTTGACACGCCGGAATGGCGCGGCCGGTCGGTCACATCGACATAGGCAATCTCGTAGCCTTCGCGGCGCACCAGCGCCGGCAGAAAACGATGAAGCCCGTCGAAATACGGCATCATCAGGAACACCTCACGCCGGAACGCTTTAAGGCCGCAGCCGGTATCGCGGGTGCCATCGCGCAGGATTGCACCGCGCACGCCATTGGCAATGCGCGACTGGATTTTCTTTAATCCGGTATCCTTGCGTCCTACCCTTTGACCGGCGACGAGACCGACGCGGCCGCCGCCATTTTCGATCGCCGAAATCAAATCCGGCAGGAACGCCGGATTGTTTTGTCCGTCGCCATCGAGTGTCGCGACGATGGCACCGCGCGCGGCGCGGACCCCGCTGCGCACCGCCGCCGACTGACCTGACGAGATTGCGTGGCGGATCTGGCGCAGATTGCCGCGCTGCTTCATGATCTCAAGCAATCGCTCAGGCGTCGCATCGGTCGAGCCGTCATTGACGTAGATGATTTCA
>JAQGKC010000292.1 GCA_028290305.1 Bradyrhizobium sp. | reverse complement strand
ACGGGGGCACCCAGGGACTTGCGCGAAATTGTTTTAGGGTTAAAATATATCGATCGGCTCGACTGCTGCGGAGGCTCTCATGAAGATCGCGATCATCGGTGGCGGACCGGCTGGTCTCTACGCCGCGATCCTGCTGAAATAGCAGCGCCCGCAGGCCGAGATCACGGTCTATGAACGCAACCGCGCCGATGACACCTTCGGCTTCGGGGTGGTGTTCTCCGACGCCACGCTGGACAATTTCGAGAAATACGATCCCGCCAGCTACCGCCGCATCACCCAGGAATTCGCCTATTGGGACGATATCGCCGTGCACTTCCGAGGCGCCGTGCACCGGGTCGGCGGCAACGGTTTCTGCGGCTGCTCGCGCCGCAAGCTGCTGTTGATCCTGCAGGAGCGGGCGCGCGAACTCGGTGTCCACTTGATGTTCGAAGCCGACATCGATGAAATCAGAGGCCTTGCCGATGCAGACCTCGTCGTGCTGGCCGACGGCATCAACAGCCGCTTCCGCGACAAATATATCGAGCATTTCCAGCCCGAGGTCGATGTTCGTTCTAACATGTTCGCCTGGATGGGTTCGACCCGCCCGCTCGATGCCTTCACGTTTATTTTTCAGGAGACCGAGTGGGGCCCGTTCATCGCCCACGCCTATCAATACGAAGTCGGACGCTCGACCTGGATCTTCGAGACCGATCCCAAGACCTTCAAGCGCGCCGGGCTTGAAGGGCTGAACGAAAAGCAATCCGCCGATCGCATGGCGGGTATTTTCGGCTGGTTCCTCGAAGGACATCGGCTCCTTACCAACCGCTCGATGTGGCGCAATTTCCCGATGATCCGCAGCAAGCGATGGGTCAAGGACAACATGGTGCTGCTGGGCGACGCCAAGGCGACTGCACATTTTTCGATTGGTTCCGGCACCAAGCTCGCGATGGAAGACGCGATTGCGCTGGCGGACGCCATGCACCGCGCGCCGACGGTGGACGCCGCATTACAGCAATACGAGGAGGGACGCCGGGAGGAGGTCGAGAAGACCCAGCACGCCGCCGACGTCTCATTGGTCTGGTTCGAGCATGTCGATCGCTTCTGGGATTTCGATCCGGTGCAGTTCGCGTTCGGCGTCATGACGCGGGCCAAGGCGATCACTTACGATAATCTGACGCTACGGGCGCCGGATTTTGTCAGTGAGGTCGACAAGGCATTCGCGAAGCAGGTCCGCGCCAAGGGATTTGACGTCGACCTCGAAAAACCCGTGGCGCCGATGTTCCAGCCGCTACGATTGCGCGAGATGACACTTGCCAACCGCGCGGTGGTATCGCCGATGTGCATGTATTCGGCGGAAGAAGGCGTTCCCGGCGACTTCCATCTGGTGCATTACGGATCGCGCGCCGTCGGCGGCGCCGGTTTGATCTTCACTGAAATGACCTGCGTTTCCCGCGACGCCCGCATCACCCCCGGCTGTACCGGGTTGTGGAACGACGAGCAGGAAGCCGCGTGGCGGCGCATCGTCGGTTTTGTCCACGCCAATTCGGTGGCAAAAATTGGCCTGCAACTCGGCCACGCCGGCCGCAAGGGCGCTACCAAGTTGATGTGGGACGGTATGGACCGTCCGTTGGAGCAAGGCGGCTGGGACGTCTTGTCGGCGTCGCCGATCCCTTACTTTCCCGACAGCCAGGTGCCACGCGAAATGGACCGCGCTGCGATGGACGCGGTCAAGGCAGCGTTCGTTGCAGCCGCGGAGCGCGGCGAGCGTTGCGGCTTCGATATGCTGGAACTGCATTGCGCCCATGGCTATTTGCTCGCGAGTTTTATTTCGCCGCTGACCAACTGTCGGACCGACGCCTATGGCGGCTCGCTCGCCAACCGCCTGCGTTTTCCGCTCGAAGTGTTCGAGGCCCTGCGCGCCGTTTGGCCGGCGCATAAGCCGATGTCGGTTCGTATTTCCGCAACCGACTGGGCCGAAGGCGGCATTACCGGCGACGACGCCGTTGATATCGCGCGCGCCTTCGCCGAGGCAGGTGTCGATCTGGTCGATGTCTCCACTGGACAGACCGTGCGTGATGCCCAGCCGATTTATGGCCGGATGTTCCAGACGCCGTTCTCCGAGCAGGTCCGTAACGAGGCGCGTGTCGCCACCATGTGCGTCGGCAACATCACCACGTCGGATCAGGTCAATACCATCCTCGCCGCCGGCCGTGCCGATCTGGTGGCGCTTGGCCGCCCGCATCTGGTCGATCCGTCGTTCACATTGCGCGCGGCGGCGTGGTACGGCGCATCCGGCGTATCCTGCCCCCCGCAATATCTGCCGGGCAAAGAGCAGATTTTCCGCAACAGCGTGCGCGATCGGCAGGATTTTGACGATCTGAAAATTAAGGCTAAGCCGAAGACCCGGGCCGAGCTGAAGGCGGAGGCGACGAAGCCGCTTGCGGCCGAGTAACAGGCCATGCGACCCTAGCGGCTATTGCCGTGGTGTGTTGAGTGGAGTCAAACGATGAAGGCGATTATCATCGGGGGCGGTATTGGCGGCCTTACTACAGCGCTGATGTTTCGCGCCCGTGGCATTGGCTGCGAATTGTTTGAGCAGTCGGACACGATCCGCGAACTCGGCGTCGGCATCAATACGCTTCCACATGCGATCCGCGAACTGGCCGGCCTCGGCCTGTTACAAAAGCTCGACGACGTCGCGATCCGCACCGACGAGCTTTACTATCTCAATCGCCACGGCCAGGAAGTCTGGCGCGAGTCCCGCGGCATCGATGCCGGTCACGACGTGCCGCAGTTCTCGATTCATCGCGGCCGGCTGCAGAGCGTGATCCACCGCGCCGTCGAGGAGCGGCTGGGGCGGGAGGCGATTCACACCGGCTGCAGGTTAGGGGCCTTCACCCAGGACGAAGGCGGGGTCACCGCGTATTTCTTCGATCGCACCGGTGCGCACATCAAGACGGTGCGCGGCGATATTCTGATCGGCGCCGATGGCATCCATTCGCGGGTGCGCGAAACCCTGTTTCCGGACGAAGGCCCGCCGTGCTGGAACGGGCTGATGCTCTGGCGCGGCGCGCGCGATTGGCCGGTATTTTTGACCGGCCGGTCGATGATCGTCGCCGGAGGCCTGCATGCCAAGGTCGTGGTCTATCCGATTGCAGAGGGATCAAGCCCCGCCAACCGTCTGACCAACTGGGCGGTGCTTGTTAAGGTCGGTGGCGGCAATGCGCCACCGCCCCGCCGCGAGGACTGGTCGCGGCCGGGCAAGCGCGAGGAATTGATGCCGCATGTTGCGCGGTTCTCGGTGCCGTATGTCGACGTGCCCAACCTGATCTCGGCGACGCCCGAGTTCTACGAATATCCGACCTGCGACCGTGATCCGCTGCCCTATTGGTCCAGCGGCCGCGTCACGCTACTCGGCGATGCCGCGCACCCGATGTATCCGGTGGGATCGAATGGCGCCTCGCAGGCCATCCTCGATGCGCGGTGTCTCGCGGATGCGCTGGCGTGTTCCGAACATCCGCGTCAGGCGCTGATGGCTTACGAGCAGAAGCGATTGCCGATGACAGCGGAGATTGTGCGCTCCAACCGCCGCGGGGGGCCGGAAGGGGTGATCGACGCGGTCGAACAACTCGCGCCCGACGGCTTCGACAATGTCGAGCACGTGCTGAGCTATTCCCAGCGCGAAGCGATCGTGCGTGGCTACGCCAGCAAGGCCGGCTTCGCGACCGTGCCGGGGCTGGCGGCGGTGCGGGCGTAGGCGCCTACCAATTTCGACCTCATCCTGAGGTGCGCGCTCTTGCGCGCCTCGAGGCTCGCCCGAAGCGGGCTTGCACCTTATCAGGATGACGACGCTGCGACGATCTCACGCCCCCGGAGGCGGCGGCAGGAAGTGAATGTTGTATTCCGCGGCCAATGCCACGACGTCCTCCGGCTTCTGCTCCTTCATGTTGTGAAGGCCCCAGAACAGATCGTATAGCCGCCGGCTCGGCGATACCCAGAACAGCACTTTCGCGGTCTGGTCGGATTTGTTGAAGATGCCGTGGGGCATCCCCATCCCGAGCCGTATCAGGTCGCCCGGGGTCGCCTGAGCTTCCGCGCCCGCCAGCATGAAGTCGAGCTTACCTTCCAGCATATAGAGATATTCATCCTGATCCGGATGGATATGCGGCGGCACGAAGGTGCCGGGCGGCAGCGTCGCATGCCAGGAGAAGGAATGCTCAGTGCAGCTTTTCGGCACATAGGTCTGGCCGAGGATATTCCAGGAAATGCCCTGCATGCCCTCGTTCGCGCGGGTGATGCCGGTGATCTCGCTTTTCATCGCCTTGTTCCTTCCCTCCGTTGCGGCGGCCCATGCGTGTGTCGAACTACACGGGTTCCGCCTTAGTTGCCCGGTACGCAATCCTTGGCGTAACGGTCACCATAATTCTCGAACACTTTCTGAACGATCTCGGTCTGGAATTTACCATCGGGGCGCTTTGCGACCTTGGTCAGGTAGAAATCCTGGATCGGATAGCCGTTGGTATTGAACTTGAAACCGCCGCGCAGCGAGGAGAAGTCGGCCTTCTTAAGGGCCGCCGCCACGGCCTCCTTGTTGGTGAGGTCGCCTTTCACCGCCGTGACGGCGCTGTCGATCAGCATCGCTGCATCATAGGCCTGGAAGGCGTAGGTGCCGGGCACGCTGTTGTAAGCGGCTTCATAGTTGGCGACGAATTTCTTGTTCTGCGGATTATCGAGATCGGGCGCCCAGTTCGCGCCCCCGAACATGCCAATCGCGGCATCCTGCTGCGCCGGCAGTGTCGATTCATCGACCGTGAACGCCGACAGGAATGGAATGCGATCGGCGAGGCCGGCCTGCTTGTACTGCTTCACCAGGCTTACGCCCATGCCGCCGGGCATGAACGTGAACACGGCGTCGGGCTTGAGCGAGGCGATCTTGGAGAGTTCAACCTGGAAATCCAGCGACCCCAGCGGCATGTAGGTCTCCTCGACAATTTCGCCCTTGTAGTCGAGCTTGAATCCGGCCGCGGAATCCTTGCCGGCTTGATAGTTCGGAACCAGAATATAGACGCGCTTGTAGCCGCGATCCTGGGCGACCTTGCCGAGAACCTCGTGGACCTGATCGTTCTGGTAGGAGGTCACATAGAAAAACGGACTGCAATTCGGCCCGGCGTAGCTCGACGGGCCGGCATTCGGGCTGATGAGGAAAGTCTTGGAATCAACCACCGGCTTGTGGATCGCCTGAAGGATGTTGGAGAAGATCGGTCCCACCACGAAATCGATCTTGTCGCGTTCGAGCAGGCCTTTGACTTTTGTCACCGCGGCGTCCGGCTTGAGTTCGTCATCGACCGCCACGACATCGACATCGCGGCCACCCATCTTGCCGCCGAGATCCTTGACCGCGAGCGCGAAGCCATCGCGCGCCTGCTGACCAAGCACCGCCGCCGGGCCCGACAGCGTCACGATCACGCCGATCTTGACCTTCTCCTGCGCGACGGCCGCATTGGCGGCGAAGCTCAGCAAAACCGCCAATCCGGCCAATTTCAACTGCTGTTTCATGATCTCTCTCTCCCAGCGGCCGCTAGTCCCATGATGGCGATCGTCACAAGCAAAGCACCGCACCCACGCTACCAGAGAAACCGGCATGCAAGCCGCGCGCCAATTATTTGAAGCCTAAAGAAATCCAGAAAACAACGCAAGCTGTCGTCAGTGGCGTTTTGACTTGCAGCACCCGCTGAAATATTTGAAGGTCAGGGCGAAACCGACAGACGCGATTGCACCATGATCCTCGATTCCGAGACCAAGGCCGTCGAACTCCCGCACGAGCACGGCGATGAGCTTAGATTGTGGCTCCGCCTGCTGACCTGCACGACCTTGATCGAGGGCGAAGTGCGCAGCCGGCTGCGTGAGCGGTTCGATGTCACGCTGCCGCGCTTCGATCTGATGGCGCAACTCGACAAGGTGCCCGAAGGCATGACGCTGTCGGACGTCTCGAAGCGGATGATGGTCTCCAACGGCAACGTGACCGGGCTGGTCGAGCGTCTCGTGGAATCCGGTCATCTCGATCGGCGTACGTCGGAGTCCGACCGGCGCGTGCAGGTGATCCGGCTGACAAAGACCGGCCGTGCCGAGTTTCGCAAGATGGCCGCGGAGCACGAGACCTGGATCGCCGACATATTTTCGGATCTTGGCGAAAAGGATGTTCGAGAATTGATGCGTCTATTGGCCAAGACCAAGGCCTCGGCGCAGAAATCCGCGCAAGCACGGGCATTGTAGACTTTGAGCACGGACGTCGACTACGAGGTTGAATACAACAACCGGGCGCGGGTTCCAGAAAACCCTTCGCTGATCGCAGGTTGGGCAAAAGACGCGGCAGCCTATCGCGAGCGGCATGCCCCGCGTTCGATTCCTTACGGTCCCGGCGAGCGGAACACGGTTGATTTCTTTCCGGGCGATAGCGAAGGCCCGGCCGTCGTTTTCATTCATGGTGGCTACTGGCAGGCGCTGGACAGTTCTTTCTTCAGTCACCTCGCCGGAGGGTTGAATGCCCACGGGGTCAGCGTCGCCATTCCAAGCTACGACCTTTGCCCCGGTGTCACTGTCGATCATATTATCCAGCAGATGCGGGCGGCAGCGCGCGAGTTGGCGCGGCTCGGGCGGCCTCTGGTCATGAGCGGCCATTCCGCGGGCGGGCACCTCGCGGCCTGTTTGCTCGCGACCGATTGGCCGGCGCTCGACGCTTCGCTGCCTCGAGACCTCGTCGTTGCGGCCTACACCATTTCGGGCCTGTTCGACCTCGGGCCGCTGGTCGGAACCTCGATCAATAATGCATTGCATCTTGACCATGCGGCGGCCAGGGCTGCGAGCCCCCTGTTCTGGGATGTGCCCGCGCGTGGAAGCCTCGATGCAGTCGTTGGCGAAAACGAAAGCGCGGAATATTTTCGGCAAAGCAACAGCATTGTCGACCTCTGGGGGGCAGCAGGCCTGCCAACGCGGTTCGGCGTGGTTCCCGACGCTAACCATTTTACGGCGATTGCCCCGCTGGCCGATCCGCAATCGCCGATGGTGCGGCGGTTGCTGGAACTGGCGACGCGCTGAGCGCGCTCAAACCTATTTTGGGTTTTCAAAATCATGGGACGGCTCAAATTCGGCCCTTGCGCGAATATGTTTTAAGCCTAAAATGATATTCTGATAACGCTGCCGGGCGTGATATCAGGATGAAGGAGCGTGCAATGGCCAGCGCCGCCAAAGCTCACATCACCAAGGCCCACACCGCTCACGTCGATACATTCGCCCGGGATCATTTGCCGTCCCCCGATCTCCAGCCGGAATTCATCTTCACGCGGCCGGAACTGCAATATCCGGAGCGGCTGAATTGCGTGGTGCATTTTCTCGATAGCTGGGTCGAGCAGGGCCATGGCGATGAACCCTGCATTTTCAGTCCCGACGTCAGTTACAGCTATCGCGAACTGCAGCAGTTGGTGAACCGCATCGCCAATGTGCTGGTTGGCAAGCTCGGTCTTGTGACCGGCGGCCGCGTGCTGCTGCGGTCGGCCAACAATCCGATGATGGTCGCGACCTATCTTGCGGTATTGAAAGCGGGTGGCATCGTGGTCGCGACCATGCCGCTGCTGCGCGCGAAAGAACTAGCCTATCCGATCCAGAAGGCGGAAGTCGCGCTGGCGCTGTGCGACGGCAAGCTTGCCGACGAAATGGAAAAGGCGAAAAGCATCGCGCCCAAGCTCAAACGCATCGTCTACTGGGGCACCGGTGAATCCGGCTCGCTGGAGCAATTGGTGTCGGATGCGAGCCCGGAATTCGCAGCCGTCGATAGCGCTTCGGACGACATCTGCCTGATCGCCTTCACGTCGGGGACCACAGGCGATCCCAAGGGGACCATGCATTTCCACCGCGACATGCTTGCGGTGTGCGACGGCTATGCGCGCAACGTGCTGCGGGCGAACCGTGAGGATCGCTTCATCGGCTCAGCGCCGCTGGCGTTCACCTTCGGCTTCGGCGGCGTACTGTTTCCGATGCATATCGGCGCGTCGTTCGTGGTGCTGGAAAAAGCCGGTCCGGATGACCTGCCGGCGGCGATCGAGCGCTACAGGGCGACGGTCTGTTTCACCGCGCCGACATCATATCGCGCAATGGTCGGCAAGATTGCCAGGCACGACATTTCGTCGTTGCGTAAATGCGTTTCAGCTGGCGAAACGCTGCCGAAGGGTACCTTCGACGCCTGGCTGAAAGCGACCGGCATCAAGCTGATGGACGGCATCGGTTCGACCGAGATGCTGCATATTTTCATCAGCGCGATCGAGGATGAAATTCGCCCGGGTGCAACCGGCAAGCCGGTCTCGGGATACGAAGCCAAGATCGTCGACGAGGAGGGCAATGATTTGCCTGCTGATACGATCGGTCGGCTGGCCGTGCGCGGTCCGACCGGCTGCCGTTACCTAGCCGACGAGCGGCAACGAAAATACGTCCAGAATGGGTGGAACATCACGGGCGACACCTACGTGATGGATAAAGACGGGTACTTTTGGTACCAGTCGCGGTCAGACGACATGATCGTTTCCGCCGGCTACAACATTGCCGGTCCGGATGTCGAAGCCGCCTTGCTGACCCATCAGGCGGTGGCCGAGTGCGGTGTCGTCGCCGCACCCGACGACGCGCGCGGCATGATCGTCAAGGCCTATGTGGTTCTGGCGCCCGGTTTCACGGGCGATGCCGCGCTGACGACGGCGTTGCAGGACCACGTCAAGCGCGAGATCGCGCCGTATAAATATCCGCGTGCGATCGAATTCGTGACGCAACTGCCCAAGACCGAGACTGGCAAACTGAAGCGATTTGCCTTGCGGCAGATCGCTGTTGCCGGCGCGGCCTCAACGTCCGCACACATGGCCGCGGAATGAAATGCATCCGAGGTGAAGGAGAATTATCCGTGAGCACGTCGAAAGGGCCCACGCTTGCTGTGCTGCCGGTTGCGAAGGCTGAAGCCTCCGCTGCCGGCCCGCAGATTTTGCAGCCGAGCGGCTGGCCGGCTCCGAAGGGATACGCCAACGGCATGGCTGCTGATGGCCGCCTCGTGGTTACCGGCGGGGTGATCGGCTGGAACAGCGAAGGTCATTTACCAGCCGATTTTGTCGCGCAGGTCCGTCAAACCTTGAGCAACATTTCAGCCATTCTAGCGGAGGGGCGCGCGCGGCCCGAACACCTCGTCCGTCTCACCTGGTATGTTGTCGATATGGAAGAATACCTGGCGAACCTGAAGATGCTCGGGCAGGTCTACCGCGATATTTTCGGCGCGCATTATCCTGCCATGGCGCTGGTCCAGGTCGTGCGTCTCGTTGAAAAAGCGGCGCGGGTCGAGATCGAAGCGACGGCGGTGGTGCCGCGCTGAATTCGATTACGACTTTAGCGCTATCAACATCGACCAAATACTGTTCGGTGTCTTGTCGGCGCTTTGCTAATTCCGATACGACGTGTCGACGCGGTCGAGCTTCCGCAGCAGCGCCGGCCAGGCCAGGTCGCCGTTCCGGTTGGGTTGATCCGGGCGGGGCTTCACCTTGTCGAATGTTTTTTCCAGAACGTCCTGGGGCGGATAGATCAGTTTGGTATTGCAGGATAGCGCCATGACCTGCACCTCGCAGGCCCGCTCCATGCGAAACAAGATGTTGAACGTCGCCGGAATGGTTCGTCCGACCACGAGCAGTCCGTGGTTGCGCAAGATCATCGCTTCGTGATCGCCGAGGTCCCTGACCAGCCGTTCACGCTCCCCGATATCATCGGCGATACCTTCAAAGTCATGGTAGGCGATGTGAAGAAACCGCATCGACGTCTGCGCCAGTGGCAGCAGCCCGCATTCCATCGCCGAGACCGCCATGCCGGCCGGAGTATGTGTATGCGCGACGCAGTCGACGTCGCGCCGGGCCATATGGATGGCGCTGTGAATGACGAAGCCAGCCGCGTTGACGCCATAGTCCGAGGCGTTGAAGAGGGTGTTGCCGTCGAGATCGACCTTGATCAGGCTCGAAGCATCGATTTCCTCGTAGAGCATCCCGTAAGGGTTGATCAGGAAATGGTCGTGCGAGCCGGGAACGCGGCAGGAGATGTGGTTGGCGATCATCTCCGTCATGCCATACATGGCGGTGAGGCGATAGCAGGCTGCGAGATCGACGCGGGTTTGCCACTCTTCGGGACTCACCTGTTCACGGACCGATTTGACGACTTTAATGGCGGGAGAGCTCACGGGCGGGGTCATGGCGTTGCTCCGTTGGAACGGTTGTTTTTCTGAAAGAGGGCCTCATCGACCGGTCTCAGGTTACTTGCAACCATCGTTGCGCCGCAAGGCAGGTTAAGCTGCAATCATTGCAACGCAGCCATCGCCAGTGCGCTGCGGCAAGACCCTTGGGGTCGCAAAAATTTCAATAATCCCTGCAAAATCCCCTTTAGCTGGGAGTTTGTGTGGATGCCGGGTTCGATCAACGCCGCGCGGCCGGGGCGGGGCGGCTCACGGCCGGACTGCCGGCGTCTCGATCGGCATTCCCCGTGCGCGCGACATCAGGTAAAGCTCCAATTCGACCAACTCCGGCGCGCCGTAGTCGTAGGGTTGGGCACGTGTGCCGATCATGCAGTTGCGCAGCCGTCGCTCAAGCGAGCCGAGCGACTGCCATTCCAGCCGGTAAAGCGGATATCCGGTCGGCTGACCTTGCGTGACCGCGGACCCTGCAAGGTGCTTATCCCAATTGTCATCGTGGCAATTGGTGCAGCCGAGGTTGAGCTGTCCCTGGCGGTGCATGAAGAACTCGCGTCCCTTCGCGACAAAGGGGTCGAGCTTCGGATCCGTAGCGGGCGCGATTGGGACGCCGCGTGATTGCTGTGCGACGAACGCGGTAAGCGCGAGCAGCTCGCGGCTTTCATAGGGGAGTGGCGTGGCCTGTTGATGCCGGACGCGGCACAGATTGATGCGCTGCTCCAGGTTCACGGGGCGCCCAAGTGCTTCGTCGAAGGCAGGATAACGGGCCGCTACGCCCTTCATGCTGGCGCGGGCGTCATTGTGGCAATCGTCGCAGGCCTTGCCCGCCGCGTTGGCGTTGCTCTTCCACAGCGCTTCGCCGTCAAGCACCCAGAGCATACCGGGATTGGCGGTATCGTCGTTCTGGATAGCCTGGGTGTCCGGCGTCATGAAGCTAAACCCGGATCGGCGCTCGGCCTGCGGGATCTCGGCGGCGGAAAGCCAGGAGGTGGCGATATCAGCCGCGATCAGCAGCACCGCAACGGCTATCGTGTGCGCAAAACTCATTCGATGGTAATGGAGGCCGAAGCGGATTCGGTAAAACCTCTGTCGCCGATCCAGTCGAAATCGAATTTTCCGCTCTCGGTCGCGACTGTGAAGAAGGTGATGAACGGGTTCGCCGCAATCGCCGGGAACAGATCGGCGCTGAAAATCTCGACGCCGTTGTAACGGCAGGTAAAGCTGGTGATGATGTCGCGCGGAACGACTTCGCCGGTCGCCGTGTGGCGATAGCCGGTCTCCATGATATGCGACATCAGCGTCTTGATCTCGATGATCTCGCCGCGCTTCGCGCGTGCCGGAACGTTGATCAATGCGGATGCCATCAGATTACCTCCTCGGTGCAGGCCGCGAGCGTTACCACCACGTCGACGCTGGCCGACCAGAACGAGCCGTCCGAGAGCCGCGCGATGGCGACGATCTTCTGGCTGTCGGCCAGCCGAATGCGGGTCGAAATCTGCGCGCGGCCGGCGCGCGGGCCGAGATAAAAATTGCCGATATTCGGCTGCGGATTCTTCTCGTTGAAAACATGGATGCTTTTGACGTAGTCATCCGAAGTCATCGGGCTCGAGACGCTAACGTTCATTGGCACGGTGTTGCCGTTTTCGACCAGCGGCGGCACATCGAGTTTGACCTTGCCGGTTTGTACTACGGCTGCTCCGACAACATTCCGGATAGCCGTCGCCAGCATCGCAGGCGTCGCCTCAGCAGGCCGCAAGGTCACGATAGGGGTTGCGCCAAACGCGGCCGCGCTGCCGGCGAGGCCCAGAAATTGGCGTCGTGTGGCGTTGTTCGGCTTATGCATTGCTGATTATGCCTTCCTATTCGCGCAGCGTTGCAAGATACGCCACGATATCCTCGATCTGCTCCGCCGACAGGATCGGCTTGCCGCGCCATGCCGCGCCGACGCGATCGAGCCCGTCCAAGCGGTAGTAGGAAGGCATGATCGTTGCGGCATTGAGGCGCGACGCGTCCACGAGCCGAAGCCGAAGCTGGCCCTCGGACCAGCGGCTGCCGGCGCCGGCAAGGCTGGGGGCGAGATCGCCCTGAAACTTCTCTTCCGGAAATGGCCCGTTGTGACAGAGGATGCAAGTGTTGCTGCGATCAAGCACAAGTGCGCGCCCTCGCGCCGCATCGCCCGGAATGCCCATCAGTGATTTCGGAATGGCATCTCCAACGACCGCGTATTCACACAATCCCTCGCCGCTGGCCGCACAGGGCAAGGTAAACGCCGCCACTGCGAGCCACGCGCCGGCGAGATAGAGAACTGACCTAGCCAAAAGCTTCCACCGTGATCGTCTTGTACCAGGATTGCGCATTTTCAGCTTCGCGCGTGCGAACCTCGCGCGGCGCATCGACCGGGCTTGTGCCGCCGCCCTCGATTTCGGCGAACATGCCGTCCTTGGGTTGATAGACGCCAGATAGCGAAAACGCATAGCCGGGCGCCACCGTGTTGTAGCAAGCGCCGACCAGCCGCGGTGTTTCCGGAGATTTGCCCGAGATCAGATTCGCGACCGCACTGGCGCATGCCTTGGCCTCGGCGTTCGCGGCCGACGCTGATTTGGGAATGCCGCCTGCGATGCAGGCATCGCCGATGATGTGAATATTTGGCACGCGTTTCGATGCAAAGGTGACGGGATCGATCGGACACCAGCCGGTGTTATCGGCGGCGCCGGCGATCTCCGCGATGCGGCCGGCCTTCTGCGGCGGAATCACATTTGCGACCTGCGCGGTATAATTGCCGAAATCGGTGACGATGGTGTTGGTCGCGGGGTCGACGGATACGACCCGGCCGCCCTGCGACAGCGACACCCGCTCGATCATGCCGGGGTACAGTTCGTTCCAGGCATTCTCGAACAGGCGCTGCTGCGGAAACGCATCCTTGGCATCGAGGATGATAACCTTGGAGCGCGGCTTTCGGGTTTTCAGATAATGGGCAATCAGGCTGGCGCGTTCGTAAGGAGCCGGCGGACATCGCGAGGGGGTCGCGGGCACCGCAAGCGCCACAAGGCCACCATCCTCCATGGCTTCGAGTTGTTTGCGCAACAGTGCCGTCTGCTCACCGGCCTTCCAGGCATGAGGCATTCTTGCCGTGGCGGCCTCGTCATAACCGGGCAACGCATCGAAGCGCAGATCGATGCCGGGCGCCAGCACCAGGCGATCATAGGTGAGCGAATTGCCGTCGGCGAGACCGACCATCCGGGTTTGCGGATCGATCTTCGACGCCGCCTGAGCGATGACGGTCACGCCTTCGGCAACAATCCTGTCATAGGTGAATTGCTGCGCTTCCATTTCCCGCAGTCCAGCGATCACCTCGTTGCTGAACGGACAGGCGGTGAAGGTCCGGTTCGACTCGATCAGTGTCACCTGCAGTTTCGGATCGATCCGTCTCAGCGCCCGCGCACAACTTGCGCCGCCAAAGCCGCCGCCGATCACGACAACGCGTGCCGCGGACTGCGCGAGCAAAGGCGAGGGGAGCGTCAGCGATGCGGTTGACGCCGCGATGCCACGAACGACATCTCTCCGCGTCTTCAGGCGCAGCGCGTCCATCAGCAAACTGTCCGGTATTGAGCGGCGGCCATGAAGACCGCCGCTCGGTTGGGTCAGGCGAAGGTGATGTTTTGATCCCTCAACGGCACCGAGCGGATCCGTTTGCCGGTCGCCGCAAAGTAGGCATTGAGGACGGCGGGCGCCGCCACGCAAATCGTCGGTTCGCCGACGCCGCCCCAGAAGCCGCCGCTCGGCATAATGATCGATTCCACCTTCGGCATTTCGGCGATCCGCATCGAATTGTAGGTGTCGAAATTCGATTGCTCGATGCGGCCGTCCTTGACGGTACACCCGCCATAGAACAGTCCGGTTAGCCCGTACACAAACGAGCCGGCGATCTGCCGCTCGATCTGCGCCGGATTGACGGCGTAGCCCGGGTCGGTGGCGGCAACGATGCGAAGCACCTTGACCTTGTTGCCGTCGCTGACCGAGATTTCGGCCGCCCCGGCGACGTAGCTGCCATAGCCCATGTGTTGGGCGATGCCACGAAAGACACCTTGCGGCGCCGGTTTGTCCCAGCCGATCTTCTCGGCAACGGCATTGAGGACGGCAAGGTTTTTCGGATGCTTCGTCATCAGCTTGCGCCGGAACTCGACCGGGTCCTGGCCTACCGAATGCGCCAGTTCATCCATGAAGCATTCGAGATAGATCGCGTTGTGGTTGACGTTCACGCCGCGCCAGAAACCGGGCGGAATGTGCGGGTTGCGCATCGCATGCTCGATCAGAAGATTGGGAACCGAATATCCGATCGCAGCTTCGCCCGATGGAGCGAGGCCCTGGAATGCAGCCGGATCCATGCCATTGACCAACGCCTCCGGGCGCAGGCTGAACAGGATCGATTGTCCCGACAACCGCAATTGCAACGCCGTCAAATTGTTGTCGGCGTCGAAGGCGCCGGTCATTTTACAATGCGTGATCGGATGGTAGGTGCCGTGCTGCATGTCCTCTTCGCGCGACCACAGCAGTTTGATCGGGGTCCCCGGCATTTGCTTGGCAATGGCCACCGCCTGCCGGACATAGTCGGTCTGGCCGCGACGGCCGAAGCCGCCACCCAGCATGATCTTGTGCACGTCGCATTTGTCGGCGGGCAGACCGGAGACTTCCAGCGTCGCGGCGAATGCGGCCTCGCCGTTTTGTGTTCCACACCAGACCTCGCACTTGTCCGCGGTATAGAGCGCCGTGGCATTCAGCGGCTCCATCGCGGCGTGGTTCTGGTAGGGATAATTGTACACCGCCTCGACCTTCTTGGCGGCGCTAGCGAGTGCGGCTTTCGCATCGCCGTTCTGGTTGCCGATGAAGGCCGGTTGACTGTTGTCGAGGCCTTCATCAAGCCATTTCGCGATCGATGCGCTGGTGACCTTGGCGTTTTCGCCTTCGTCCCATACGACCGGCAACGCCTCGAGCGCGGTCTTGGCGTGCCACCAGGTGTCGGCAACGACGGCGACGGCGTAGTCGCTGACCTTCACCACCTTCTTGACGCCCTTCATGCCCGTGACTTTGGCTTCGTCGAAGCTTTTCAGTTTGCCGCCGAATACCGGGCAAGCCTTGACCGTGGCAATGAGCATTCCCGGCAGCTTGAGGTCGATGCCGTAGATCATCTTGCCGGTGGTCTTGTCGACGGTATCGAGCCGCTTGAGACCCTTGCCGGCGATCTTCCAGTCCTTCGGATCCTTCAGCTTGACGTCCGTCGGCGGCTCAAGCTTGGCGGCGGCTTCCGCTACCTTGCCATAGGTCGTCGTGCGTCCCGAGGACGCGTGCGTAATGATGCTATTGGCGGCGCTGCATTCCGAAGCGGGCACCTTCCATTCGTTTGCCGCGGCCTGGATCAGCATCATGCGTGCGGCCGCGCCGCCCTTGCGCACATATTCGTGCGAGGTTCTGATGCCGCGGCTGCCGCCGGTCGAAAAATCGCCCCACGCACGCTTGCGGGCGACGCTTTGACCCGGCGTCGGATATTCGGTGGTGACTTTCGACCAGTCGCATTCGAGTTCTTCAGCGACCAGTTGGGCGAGGCCGGTGAGCGTACCTTGGCCCATTTCCGAACGCGCGATGCGAATAACGACGGTATCGTCGGGCTGGATCACCACCCAGGCGTTGACTTCCGGTGTGCCGTCGGCGGCGCGCACGGTCTCGAGGCCGAAGGGAATATCAAGGCCGAGGGCGAGGCCGACAGCAGCGGTGCCGATCACAAAGGCGCGGCGGTTAAGTTTTGGCATATGGTTCATGGCTGCCACCTCAAACGTTCGCGGCGGCGTGGATTGCCTCGCGCACCTGCTGGAAGGTGCCGCAACGACAAATATTCGTGATCGCTTCGTCGATGTCCTGGTCAGTCGGCTTTGGATTATCCTTGAGAAGCGCCGCCACCGCCATGATCATGCCGCTCTGGCAATAGCCGCACTGCGGAACGTCGTTATTGACCCAGGCTTGCTGTACTTTGTGCAGGGCGCCGTTGGTGGCCAACCCTTCGATGGTGGTGATCTGCTTACCGGTGGCCTCGCTGACCAGTACGCCACAGGAGCGCATCGCGGTGCCATCGATATGGACGGTACAGGCCCCGCATTGTGCGATACCGCAACCATATTTGGTGCCCGTCAGGCCAACATTTTCCCTGATAGCCCATAGCAGCGGCGTGTCGTCTTCAACGTCGACATCGATTGTTTTGCCATTGATAGTGAGGTTTGCCATCGCGTTCCCCTGGTTAGTCCAATCCATCGATTGAACTTCGGGGGACGTTTGGACTAAAAATTGGAACGGTTCAAATCAAGATTCTGCGTTTGCAGAAGGAAGATAATTGATTTGCCGGTGTTACCTTGCGCCGGGATATGCTCGAGGCGATCGCTGCGACTCGGAAAAGCATCTATCATATTAGCCTGTTTTACTTCCAGGCAAGCTTTTGAACGGGACCTTTCGACCGCCCGACATCGTCGGCGGATCGGCGGCGATGTCGGTCCAGAAGCCGAGCACCGCCCGTGCCATGCGTTCACCGAGTTCGAGCGACGCCATCCGGCGCTCACCCGCGCGCGCGGCGTTGCGCGCCGCGATCTCGCGATACTCGGCGAGGCGCGCCCGGTAGAGCGCGACCTGGCTGGTGGCGAGGTTGACCAGATCCTCCTCGGTCATGAAGTCGCTGAAGAACAACTGCAGCACGGCCATGTCCCGCATCTCGAAGACCTCACCCGGCGCCTGCTTCAACCAGTCGCGCAGCGCCGTCTCGCCCCGCTCGGTCAGCGAGTAGGTGATGCGGCGCCGGCCGCTCTGTTCGCGTTTGCGGCTGAGCAGGCCCGCCGCGACCAGCCGCGCCGGCTCGTTGTAAAGCTGGGCGTGCGGAAACGGCCAGAAATAGGCAAGCGACCGGCTTGAGGCACGCTTCAGCTCATAGGGCGTCGAGGGCCCGCGCAACCCCAACAGGCCGAGCACCACGTAGGACACCGGATTGAGACGGACAGTCGATTTTGCCCTGGAAATCGGCAGTTTTGACATAGTCTGTTTCATACCATATGTTTTGGCCTAAGCATACCCCGGCGGGGCGACCAGGAGAGGACGCATGGCCGACGCGGCTCACATCGGAATATCACAGCGTTTCGGGGAGCGGTCCGATCCGGTGCTGGAAACCACCGTGGGTGGCGCGCTGTTCGCGGCCGCGGAGATCTGGGGCGATCGCATCGCGCTGGTTGATGGCATTGCCGACGCACTTACGCGCCGACGGTGGACTTTCGCCGAAATCGCCGTGCAATCGCGCACCGTGGCGATGGCGCTGCTGGAGCACTTCCATCCCGGCGAGCGGCGCTCGCGGGCCTCACGCTGGTGACGGTGAATCCGGCCTATCAGGCCAAGGAGCTGGAATACGTCCTTAAGCAATCGAGGGCCGTCGGTATCCTCGCGGCTGCGGAATATCGCAGCCGCGATCTGATTGCTGTGGTCAAGGAGGTGATGCCGCGAACGCCGGACCTGCGGCAGGTTTTATCGCTGGCGCACTGGCAGGAGTTTCTTGACCAGGCGCCTTCATCCGCCGCGCTGCCGCTGGTGACGCCGGACGATATCGCGCAGATTCAATATACGTCCGGCACCACCGGTTTTCCAAAAGGCGCTCTGCTGACGCATCGCGGCTTGAGCAACAACGGCCGCTTCTACGCGCGCGCGATCGGCGCTGGCCCCGGAGACGTCTGGGTCAACCCCATGCCAATGTTCCACACCGCGGGCTGTGGGCTTCTGACGCTTGGCGCGCTGCAGACCGGCGGCGTTCACGTTATTCCGCCGGCCTTCGATCCGATGCTGATGTTGCAGCTGATCGAGTCCGAGCGCGGCTCCATCACCTTGAGCGTTCCCACCATGCTGATCGGCATGCTGGAGCAGCCGTATTTGAGCAGCTTCAACCTGTCCTCCTGGCGTCTGGCAACGCTCGGCGGCGCTCCGGTCCCACCCGAGCTGGTGCGCAAGGTGCAAACGCTGACCCCGGCCCGCGTGGCCATCGGCTTCGGTCAGACCGAAGCTTCACCCTACATCACCCACACTTTGCCGGATGACGACGAAAGCGAATGGATCGATACGGTCGGCAAGCCGCTGCCGCATTGCGAGATCATGATCGTTGATCCGGACTCGGGGCAAACTGTTCCGCTTGGACAGCTCGGCGAAATCTGCACCCGCGGCTATGCCGTGATGAGGGGATATTTCAACGATGCAGCGGCGACGCGTTCAGCGCTCGATGCGGACGGATGGCTTCATACCGGGGACCTCGGCACCATCGATGCCAAAGGTTACTGCCGCGTGCAGGGTCGCCTCAAGGATATGATCATTCGTGGCGGCGAGAATATCTACCCGCGCGAAATCGAGGAGCTGCTGTTTTCCCATCCGGCGGTTGCCGACGCCGCGGTGGTTGGAGTACCCGACCCGACATGGGGTGAAATTCCGGTGGCGTTCATTCGCCTCGGTGATGGGCCCCGTCCGAGTGACGAGGAGCTTCACGCATTTTGCCGGCAGCATCTTGCGCCCTATAAGACGCCGCGGCACTGGCGTTTCGTCACCCAGTTTCCACAGACGCCATCTGGAAAAATCCAGAAGTTCGTGCTGTGGGATCACTTTCTCCGTGGCCAGTGAACACTCCGTGGTCGGTGAATACCTAGGCAAGCCGGAACAACATCGATGGAAGCGCCAGCGTTGGCGGCCTTGCTTCAAGGCCGCCGCGAGCCATTGCGCTGCTTGATCCAGGCATCGATCGGCGGCAACGCGCGTGTCTTGAGATCGGCTGCGATCGCAATCGTTTCCAGCGCCCGTGCCGTCATTACGCGGCCTCCGGAGGTCGCCTGCGCCGGCGCAAAGTGCGCCAGCTCGGCGGCATGGGCGTCATCGCTGAAGTTGGTCATGAAATTGGCGATGAACTCGTCGCGGAACGAAGGTCCTTGCCTCGTGGAGAGCGCATCGAAATTCTTTTGCACGAAGTCCCAGGCCAAATCGGGTTGCTCGCCGGACGAGGCGACCGTGTTGATCACGCCGCCGACGATCGTGCTCGGCAGCTCATCGGTCAGGGTCAGCGCCAGCGTGGCGCGCGCAAGCGCAGCATCCCGTGCGCTGGCGGCCGCGTAATAGTAACGCACGCGTTCGTTCGTCAGCGTCGTTTTGCGCGCGAGCGCAAGCAGCGTATCGTAGCTGGCGCGGTCGGCGGTGATGCCGACAAGATGGGTGACCGCATCGCGCAGCGCATTTGGCAGTGATTGCGGGTTCTGTACGAAACCTGCAAACCGCTGTTTGGCCTCGGCGAGAACATCGTCGTCGCCAAATTCGCCGAGCGCCCGGATCAAACTGCTGCGCAGCAGCGCCTCGTCGTCGTCACCCGAGCTGTTGGCATCCCAGCCGAGCCGGTCGAACAGCGGGCGCAATCTTGCGCGTGCATAGCTCTGCAGCGCCGGGCGTTCGGGGCGATCGCGGGCGAGACGATCAAGCCTGGTCAGGGTACCGATCACCTGATCCCACACCGCGCGGTGGTCGTCGACGCCGATCCCTTCAACCAGTGCGAGATAAGACGGCGGCCCGGCGCGGCCGGCCTGCACCAGCGCCCAACTGTCGGCCATGAAGTTGACGCGATCGTCCGGCGCCATCAGTGCCAGCGACTTCGCCAGAATTGCGTGGTTGTCCGGCCCGTATTCAACCCGGTAGTAGCCGACGTCGCCGAGATTGACCTTCACGGCCTCGCCGCATGATCCAGCCGCGATTTCGGTGCCTGCTTTAGACAGCAGGATTTCCGCCGGTTGGGTTGTGCGTAGCGGCCCGACAGCAATCAGGATTTGCCATGCTCGCGGTGAGCGGACTGGCCCTTGAGTGTCCGCAGCGGAGGATTGACCGGGAATGATCACGAAGCGATCCTGCCGCAGCGCCATGCGCTGTTTGTCGCCGCTGCAGGTGGTCTCGGCAATGACCAACGGCACGCCGTCCTGCTCGGTGAAAGACGCGGCAATGCCCGTTACCGGTTTGCCGGCTGCGCTCTCCAGCGCCTGCCAGAGATCGGCGGTAGTGGTGTTGCCATAGGCGTGCGCGGCCATGTATTTGCGGATGCCGTCGCGGAACGCCTGATCGCCGAGATAGTTTTCCAGCATGCGGATCAGCGCCTGGCCTTTGTTGTAGGTAATGCCGTCGAACGCCGCCATGGCCTCGCTCTGGTCGGCGACCGGCTGCTGGATCGGATGCGAGGTGCGCCGCGCGTCGAGCGTCATGGCAAACTGCTTCTGGCCGTAGCCGTTGAGCCAGGTCTGCCATTGCGGATAGAAATGCGCAGCCGCCTTCTCCTGCATCCAGCTGGCGAAGCCCTCGTTGAGCCAAAGGTTGTCCCACCAGCCCATGGTGACGAGATCGCCGAACCATTGGTGCGCCATCTCATGCGCCAACACGCTGAAGATGCCGCGCCTTGCTGTATCCGCGTTCGTGGATGGATCGAACAGCAGCCGGCTCTCGAAAAAGGTGATGCCGCCCCAGTTTTCCATCGCGCCGCCGAAGCCGCCCGGCACCGCGATCAGGTCGAGTTTGGGCAGCGGATATTTCACGCCGAAATAATCGTTATAATAGTCCAGCAGCTTGACCGCGTTCTCGAGCGCGAAGCGGCCTTGCTCGCTCTTTCCAGCGGTAGTGACCACGCCGACTGTGACGTCATCCGCCTGCGCGGAAATTCGTTCGAGTTCACCCGACGCGAACACGAACAGATAGCTCGACATTTTCGGCGTCGGCGCGAAAGTGACCTGCTTCAGGTTCGGCGCGACCGGTTCCTCGCGCACCACTGGCATGTTGCCCACCGCCAGGAATGCGCGCGGCACCGTAACCGTCAGCGCAAATGTTGCCTTGAAGGCGGGCTCGTCCCAGCACGGAAAGATCCGCCTCGCGTCGGCAGGCTCGAGCTGGCTCGAGAGCATCCGCTTCATGCCTTTGTCGGTCGGGTAATCGACGAAAAAGAGCCCGCGGCCGAACTTGTTGATCCGTGCCGCGAAACTGACGTGCAATCGGTGCGCGCCCGCGGCGAGTGGTTGCGGAAAGGTGAGCGTCGCGGTCTCGGCGGCGGTATCGAGTGCGATATCGGCGCGCCGCGCGTCGTCGTCGAGGGTGGCGACGCCGAGCGTCATGTCGACCGCATTGAGGATGAGCCGTGCGGTAGGCTCGCGCACCTCGATGTCCACGACCTCGACACCCGCAAGCGCGAGGCTCTCGAGGTTCGGCGTGAGTTCGATCGCATAGTGGACGGGAACGACCGCCTTCGGCAGCTTGCCCGGCGTGGTATCGAAGGAATAGGTTGGCTCGGCCACAGCACTGCCGGACATCGACAAGACAAGCACGGCTGTTGTCGCCAGCACGACGGCGAGGGCACGCGCCGCGCGCGCTACCCCGACCGAATCCCCTGTGAAGGCTTGTCTCTGCGGACGCGCGGCGGTCATCTGCTCGGCTTGCATTGCTTCAACGCCGCCGTGAATTACCCTAGCGGGACACAAATTGCGAGGAAAAACGAAGGTTTGACCGGGGTTGCGTGAGCGGGAGGTTACTTCCGCCGATCGACTTTCTTCTACCTTCCCCGCTGCGGCGCGATCAACTAAGCTTCGATCCAAGGCGATCCAACAACAAGAATGGTCGCCGGCGAGAGGGAAACGCTTTGAACGGGCAGGAGGGCCGGCGCACCAAGGTTGCGCGCAGCGGCGTTGAGGGCATTCGTCGGCGCGTCATGGCTGGCTTGTGGGTTGCGCTGTTGCTGGCGATCCTGGGCTTTCTGGTTATCTATCCGGTCCTCACACTGTTGCTGGGCGCGCTGACCGATACCAACCCGGTGGTCGATGGCTTCAGCCTGAGCCATCTGTCGATCGCCAATTTCCTCGCCGTGCTGGTCAACCCGAACGTCGCCGAGGCGCTGTTCAATACACTTGTCGCCTGCGGCGGCGGTACGTTGATCGCGGTTGTGATCGGGCTGGCGTTTTCCTGGATCGTCGTGCGCACCAACACGCCGTTCAAGGGCTTCATCGCAGCGGCCAGCATCCTGCCGCTATTCGCGCCGCCGCTGGTCGCGGGCGTGGCCTGGACCATCCTCGGTTCGCCGAAGACCGGCCTGATCAACACCATGTTCAAATGGGCGGGTGTCAACTGGCACGTGAATTTTTATTCGCTGTGGGGATTGGTGTTCGTGTTCGGCATCTATTACGCGCCGTACGTCTACATGTTCGCCTCGTCGGCGCTACGTAACATGGACCCGAGCCTGGAAGAGGCCGCCGAAATTTCCGGCGCCAGTGCGTTCGCGACGTTGTTCTCGGTGACGTTCCCGCTGATCATGCCGGCGATCGTATCCGGCATGCTGCTGTCGTTCATCGTGATGCTCGGCATCTATGGTATTCCGGCGGTGTTGGGTGCGCCGACCAATATCAGCGTGCTGACGACATATATTTTCAAGCTCACCAACTGGTCGCCGCCGCTCTACAACACCGCGGCGGCGGTCGCGATTCTCTTGATGGTCGTGACCGGCCTGCTGGTGTTTCTGCAGCAGAAGGTGCTCAGCGGCCGCAGCTACACCACCGTCGCCGGTAAAGCCTATCGGCCGCGCCACCTCGATCTCGGCCCCTGGCGCTGGTTCACCTTCGGGCTCGGCATTGTCTATCTGTTGGTGGTCGTGATCCTTCCGAGCCTGGCGTTGATCGTGGCGGCGTTCCGCAAATTCATGTTCATCCGCGACGCCGCCAGTCTGTTCGACATGCGTCAGTACTCGCTGATGCATTTCTACAGCATCTTCGACAATCCGCTGACCCTGAAGTCGATCTACAATGCGGTCGAGGTCGGAATCATCACCGCCGTGGTTGGCGGCACGCTCGCCTTTGCCATCGGCTACACGATTCATCGTACCCATGTGCCGGGTCGGCGCGGGATCGATCTGGTATCGACCATACCGGTGGCGATTCCGGGGCTCGTGATCGGCGTTGCCTATCTGTGGGCCTGGATCGGCATTCCCGGCGGACTTTACGGCACCATCTGGATTCTGGCGCTGGCCTTCATCGCGCGCTTCATGCCGGATACGGTCAAGGCGTTGTCGACCTCGTTCCTGCAAATCCATCGCGAGCTTGAAGAGGCCGCCTGGATTTGCGGCAAGGGGATGCTCGGCACCATCAGAACGATCGTGTTGCCGCTGGCGCGGCCCGGTGTGATCGCCTCGATGACGCTGCTGTTTGTGCTGGCAATCCGCGAACTCGGCTCATCGCTGTTTCTTTACACCAGCAATACCATGGTGATGTCGGTGCTGCTGCTCGACTATTATGAAGGCGGAAATCTCGGAAAAACCGCCGCCTTCAGTCTGGTGCAGACGGTTTTGCTCGGCGTTCTCATCGGAGGCGCAAACTGGCTGTCGAGGGGGGCAGCGCAGGGCAGCGTTGCCCGCACGGGATAAATAAAAACAGGGAGGAATTGGCTGTGAACAAAAAAATTGTCGCCGGGATCGCCGCTATGGCAGGCGTCATCGGTCTCGGCATCGCGCTGAGCGGCGCACCGGCACTGGCGCAGGAGGACTTCGGCTCGCCCGAATTGATCGCGGCGGCCAAGGCGGAAGGCAAACTGGTGTTCTATACGGCGAATTTCGCCGAAGTTGAGCAGGAGGTCATCAAGGAGTTCAACAAGCGTTTCCCGGAGATCAAGGTCGAGATGGTGCGCGCGCCGGGCGGCCAGCTCATCACCCGCGTCAGGACCGAGGCCGCAGCCGGCAAGTTGATCGCGGACATCGTCGATCATTCCGATCGCGCGCTGATGCTGCCGCTGGCCGACCTGTTCCAGGATTACGCACCGCCCAATGCCGCCGACTACAATCCCGATGCGCTGATTTCGCCGAAGCTGTGGCCGCGCGCCACCGTGGTCTGGTCGATCGCCTACAATACCGAGCTCGTCAAGGATCCGCCGACGACCTGGAAGGATCTGACCAAGCCCGAATACGACAAAATGACCGGACAGGTGTTCGCCCAATCCGGCGGCACCACCTGGACCCGCATCATGTTCGAGCGGCAGGTGCTCGGCGAGGATTACTGGGCCAAGCAGGCCGCAACCCATCCGATTCTCTATCCGTCCGGTGCGCCGATGGCAGACTCGCTGGTGCGTGGCGAAGTTGCGATGGGTCCGTTGCTATACAATGCGATCTACCCGAAACAGAAAGACGGCGCGCCGGTCAAGATCATCTTCCCGCCCGAAGGCGTGCCGGCAAATCCCTATGCCTCTGGAATTCCGAAGACCGCAGCACACCCCAACGCCGCCAAACTGTTCCTCAACTGGTGCATGTCGAAAGAGGGGCAGACCTTCATGATCAAGGAGCTTGGCAATCTCACGTCGCTGAAAGTGGCGCCGTTCTATCCCGAAGGCTTCGATCCCAAGATCGTCAAGGTCTGGCTACCCAAGTTCGACGATTACGTGAAGCTGCACGCGGCCTGGGTTGCGGATTGGGACAAGACCTTCGGGTACCGCCAGTGATCGGCGCGTCGATGAAGCGATTGCAATCATGACGGCAACGCTCGAGGTCACCGACCTGCGCAAGCAGTTTTCGATCGGCCGGCCGGCCATTGACGGCGTAAGCTTTGCGGTGCCGGCCGGCGAGATCGTGGTCCTGCTCGGCCCCTCCGGCTGCGGCAAGACCACGACGTTGCGCTGCGTCGCCGGGCTTGAGCATCCGACATCAGGCGAGATCAGCATTGCCGGGCGCATGGTGTCGTCGCCCAGCCGCGGCATTCTCGTGCCGCCCAGGTCGCGCGACCTCGGCATGGTGTTTCAATCCTACGCGGTGTGGCCGCACATGACCGTGCGGCAGAACGTGATTTATCCGCTCAAGCACCGCAAAATCACACGCGCTGACGCCAACAGCAAAGTTAACGAGGTGCTGGAGTTGGTCGGCCTGTCGGAATATGCCGACCGGCCGGTGGTGGCCTTGTCAGGTGGTCAGATGCAGCGCGTCGCGCTGGCGCGCAGCATCGTTTACCGGCCGCAACTGTTGCTGCTCGACGAGCCGCTGTCGAATCTCGATGCCAAACTGCGCCTGCGGCTGCGCGATGATCTCAGAATTATCCTCAAGCAGACTGGCATGACCGCGCTCTACGTCACGCACGACCAGGCCGAGGCAGTCGTGCTTGGCGACCGTATCGGCGTGATGCGCAATGGCAAGCTGCTGCAAATGGGCACGCCGGACCAGATCTACAATCGGCCGGCCGATCCGTTCGTCGCCAATTTCACCGGCGCGACCAACGAGCTCGCCGGTACCCTGGTCGAACGCAGCGGTGAGTTTGGCGTGGTCGACTTCGGCGATGGGCGGCGTGGGGAGGTGGTACTGCTGCATGCGCCTGATCTGGGCGAAAAGGTGCGTATCGCATTGCGGCCGGAAAACATCGGTATTGGCAAGCAGGATGGCGCCAATGTATTTCCCGCACGCGTCCTCGACCGCCGCTATCAGGGTACGCAGACCATCTACGAAATCGATCTGTTCGGCCGGCGGCTGGAGGCACTTGAGCTCGGCACGGCGGCGCGCCACCAGGTCGGGGTCGAGACGTCGGTTTGTCTGCCACGGGAAGCTTGCTGGGCCTATCGCGATACCGGGCCGTCATCCTACGATTAGCAGGGATAGTGGTTTAAGGGGATCAGCATGCGCATCGTCGTTCTGCCGGGTGACGGCATCGGCCCGGAGATTACAGCCGCGACGTCTGACGTCCTGCGCGCGGCGTCCGAGCGTTTCCAGTTGAATGTTCAAATAGAAGAACATGCGGTAGGCCATGAAAGCTTGCAGCAATTTGGCGCGACCGTCCGGCCTGGGCTTCTGGAAACAGTGCAATCCGCGGACGGATTGATCCTTGGGCCCACGGCTACTTTCGATTTCAAGGACGAGCACAGCGGTGAGATCAACCCATCGAAATATTTCCGGAAGAATCTCGACCTCTTTGCGAATGTGCGGCCGGCTCGCACCTATCCCGGTTTGCGCAACCGGTTTGGTGAGTTCGACCTTGTCGTGGTGCGGGAGAATACGGAAGGCTTCTATTCCGACCGCAACATGGAACAAGGCAATAGTGAGCTTCTCGTCACGCCGGATGTCGCTATCTCGCTGCGCCGCATCACGCGGACGTGCTGCGAGCGAATAGCACAGGCCGCCTGCAAGCTTGCCATACGCCGGCGCAAGCGTCTCACCATCGTCCACAAGGCCAATGTCCTGAAGATCGGCGACGGCATGTTTCTCGACATCTGCCGGGAGACGGCCCGCGCTTACCCCGAGCTTGTCGTGGATGACATCCTTGTCGATGCCATGATGGCGCATGTCGTGCGTCAGCCGGACCGCTTCGACGTCATCGTTGCGACCAATATGTTCGGCGATATTCTCTCGGATCTGACCGCTGAGCTGTCGGGCAGCCTGGGTCTCGGCGGCTCGCTCAATGTCGGTGCGAAATACGCCATGGCACAGGCCGCTCACGGATCCGCGCCCGACATTGCCGGACGTGATGTCGCCAACCCATTCTCATTGATCTTGTCAACGGCATTGCTGCTCGCCTGGCACGGCGAGCGTTCGGGCGCCGTGCGATATGAGTCCGCAGCCCGCACGATCGAAAACGCGGTTGCAGCCGCCATGCGCTGCGGCCAGGCGACAAAGGATGTGGGCGGCAATCTCGGAACGGCCGCGACCGGTCAAGCCATCGTCGAAATTCTGCGATCGGATACAGCGACCGCATCCGCGGCGTCACATTAGCGCGTTACCGGAAAAGCAGTATCCGGCTTCGTCGGACAACGTGCTTGGCAGAGTGGCCAAGCCTCACAGGTATCGTTCGGTTACAGGGGCACCACGATCAGAATATCGACGTTACGCGAGTCGAGAACGACAATGCGTTCTTTCAATTTCGGAACGCCGCCCTCGAAAACGACCTCGTCCAGATATTTGCCAGTGGCAAACAAGTCCATCCGGCCGTTTTCCATGATTCGGACGATCTGAAAATTGCAACGCGACGCGACCGCGCCGGGTGATTTTCCCGGACCCATTGCCGCCGGCCCCACCAGGTGATTGTAGCTATGGGGCTCGAAGACGTTCGCAGTGTGGAATGCCTTGACCCGGTCCACCATCATGCCCCGGCCGCTGCATCTTATGATGCCGATCGGAAGGCCCTGATCGTGGTTCTCCCTGGTCGTCACGTGATAGAGAGCCGAATCGGTGAAGAATTCGGGCCATCGATCGATGTGTCCATCGTCCAGGGCATGGGCATAATCGCTGATCAGATCGGCCACCATGTCGTAAGTCGGCGCGTCGATCGGCTGCGGAGCAATCTTTCTAATCTTATCGGCCATGATCTAGAATCCCATGATGTCGCGGTAGCCCTGCCAGAACCCACGCACAGCCGTTTCCGTTGCGCGCGAGTTCTTTTCAGACTCGACCTTGCGGCCGCCCATTTCCATGAACGATGCGCATTGTGGATCCGCGCGCGTACCGCGCTGGACGAATTCGTTGATGCAGCCGTCTTCGAGCGAGACGAGGCCGGCCGCACCGGTCAAGTTGCTTTGCATAATGCGCATCTGCGACTGCTCTTCGGTGTCGCGGTCGTAACCGAGATAGATCCAGAACAGCTCGGTCTTGTTGATACCGCGTGGCGCGAAGAAGCGGATCGCCAGGGAATTGAGCGTGAACTGGATGCACATGTTCGGAAAGACGGTCTGGATGCTGTGCGTGATGCCGTCATCGAATTCCTCCCACGCTTGCAGGAGTCCCGGTCCCTCCAGTGCCGAGTCGTAGCTGGCGGAATGGACGTTCGATTCCCGGTATTCGGCGGCTTCGGTCAGCTTGGCCCGGCGTGCGAAGCTGAGGTGGTGCCACTTGCGGTCGGACAGAACGATGCCGCCATCCATATCGAGACGATTGACCTTGAACGTCGTGTAGAACGTGTGCAGTAAGGTCGCATGATAGGAATCACGCAAGTTTTCGGCGTAGAGTTTCCAGTTGTTGTGGATGGTCTGGCTGTGGGTACCGAGGATGCGTAGAGGCCGCCCGAGATTGCGCTTGATGAAGGCGGCCATGTCCGGGCCCAAATAGGTCTCCACGTCTTCCATGTCCTCGGCGAACGTTCCGAAGATCATTCCACAGAAACTTTCCACCTTCAGCGGCTGAAGCCGGTGCCGGCTTACGTCGAAGTCTTTCGGCATACCGCCTTCACCGCGCACGCCATTGCGGAATGCGACACTCTTGAGCCTCCCATCGAGCTCGTAGTTCCATGCGTGGTACACGCATGAAAGACTTGAGACGTTGTCCTTCTTCTTCAGGCAGACGAGCGCGCCCTTGTGCGCACATCGGTTGATCATCCCGTGTATTTTTCCTTCCAGATCGCGCGTAACGATCACGGGCGTTTCGCCTACGGTCGTCGTTTTATAGTCGCCCGGGTTTGGGATCTCGACGTCAAGTCCGAGGAAATTCCAGGCACGGCCCCGAAAAATCCGCTGTTGCTCCTGTTCGTAGATCTCAGGATCCGTAAACAGGCGATATGGAGCGCGGGTCACGCCCTCTGCCGGCCATTTGAACTCTTTAAAGTTGATGTCCGTGGATTCTGCTGCGGTCAACATTTACGGCTCTCTTTCGGAGATGTGACGATTTGCGACGTCGTTTCCAGGAGAGACTACAAATCGAGAAGCCTGAGCAGCCAATAATTTGTTTGACGAATTAAATAAGCCGCCTTTATCAGGCCTGCGTGGAGAATTTCCGGGGCCGCGGAAAAGAATCAAGAGAACCTGGGCGGCTTATGACCGCACCGACTTTCGCATGTGTTCCAGGAATGCTACGACTGCCGGCGCTCGCTCGGATTTGCGAAAAATGACTGCCAGGTCCGATTGCTCGGTGATTTCGCTCAATGGTCGATAGACAACATCCGGAATCTGCAGATGGCGCAGAGATCCCGGTACGAAGGCGATTCCCAAGCCGCCGGCGACCATGCCGGCAAGCGCAACAAACTGTCCGGCCCGTTGCGTGACCTGCGGCGACAGTCCTCCCGTCGCGCAAATTTCAGCAACTTGGGCATTGAAACCAACGCCCTCCTGAATCTGCATGGCAACGAATGGCTCGTCTTTGAGAGCCGTTAGAGTAATTTGCTTGCGCCGCGCCAATGGGTGACGCGCGGGGACAGCCAGAATGATCGGCTCGCGATACAGAGTGCTGATGCCAACATCCAATGGCAATGATTTTATCGGCAGCCTGACGATTCCAAGATCGAGTCTTCCACTGCCGACATCATTAAGTTGTTGCAAAATCCCAAGTTCGTTCAATCGCAGTTCGACCATGGGATTCGCTTCCCGAAAGTGAAAGATTGCTTTCGCCAAAACGCCTGAGAAAATGCCCGATCCAACAAACCCGATCTCGATATGACCCAGCTGACCGCGGCCTGCCTGCCGCGCAACGAGCGCGGTTCTGTCAGCCTGCTGCAAGGTACGAATGGCTTCGCCAAGCGTGACCCGCCCGGCGACCGTCAGCCGGACCGATCTTTTTGTTCGCAGGAACAGCTGCACGCCGAGATCCCGTTCGAGCGCCTGAATTTGTTGTGTTAGCGCCGGCTGCGCGATGCCCAGGCGCTCGGCGGCGCGCCCGAAATGCAGTTCCTCCGCCAGCACCGCCATGTACTTAAATCGCCGAAGCTCCATAATCTCAAAATCCCTGGCCAAAGAACCGGAAGGACGAATGGCGGCCGACGATAGCAAATCCCGTTACGCAGTCTGTCCGGTACTAAAAGAGCTTTGTCAAACGACTGCCGTCTCACGTCCCCAAAGACGTCCGCTATTCGATTGCCCCAACAACCAAACAGAGCAGTCGCCTTTTGTTGGCGCCGTCTACGAATAGAATTTTTCGAGGCTTGGTGTTTTTTTGAGAAACTATTCTACGACTGATCTTGTAGCTCTGTGACCCGGCATCAACCCTTCCACAGTTTCCGAGAGGGAGGATCGTTTGTGTGCCTTTGCCTGGTCGGCATCGAACCGACTCTCAGCGCAGTAAAAGAACGATGGCAGCGAAAACAGCGATAAGAGCGGCTTATTTATTATCGGCTTCAGTTTATTGGAACCGTTTTGAAACTCAATCTAAATTGATGTGGCGCTGCCATATCCGCAGAAGATATCAAGCAAAAAGCGGCGCTGTCGGAGGAAAAATTAGATGAAAGCTCTTAGCAGCTACAAAATTTTTTTGCTTCTTTTGCTTGCCGCTTCGCAATCACTGAGCTTCATCGATCGCGTTAATCTGTCAGTCGTCTTGCCGGAATTGATCAGGGAGCACGCATACACGCCGAGCACGGCTGGGTTTCTGATGTCGATCCTGAATTGGTTCTACGTCGGAGCAATTATTCTGGCGGGGCCTCTGACCGACAAGGTCGGAGCTCGCCGGGCGTTTCCGGGCGCTGTCGCGTTCTGGTCGCTTGCGACGGCATTATGCGGTCTCACTGTCCAATTCTGGTCACTCGCAGCTCTGCGGGCCCTGGTCGGCATCGGCGAGGCTCCCAACATCCCCTCCGGTTCTCAAGTCATTCGACAGAATTTTGAAAAAACCGAGCGCGGGTTTGCGGTCAGCGTTCAGTTCTCCGGGAACAAGATCGGCCTTGCCGTCGGCATTCCGCTGTCAGCTTTCCTGCTCAGCCAGTTCGGAAGACCGTCAGTATTTTACATGACGGGCCTTTTGGGAGGCCTCTGGGTGCTCGGTTGGATGTTGATCTATCGCAAGCCCAGCGCTGTGACCGAAGCTGTGGCTGCGACCCCTCGATCCGAAGTGCGGTGGCGGGAACTGCTGAGGGTCAGGTCGATCTGGGGTATGGTCTTCGGCCAGGCCGGCTATCTCTATGTCTACTATGTTTTCGCGACATGGCTGCCCGGTTATCTTGCGCTACAGCAAAACATGTCGATCATGCGCACAGGCTTTTTCGCGATGCTGCCGTTCGTATCCGGCATCGTGTTCACGCTCTTCGGCGGCTGGGCCAGCGACCGGATCATTGCGCGAGGATGCAGCATATCGTCAGTACGCAAATCCTTCGCCGTCGGTGGAATCTTTGGCTCAACGATATTTATCGTGATTGCCGCGCTGTCACACGAAGCTTGGCTTGCCATCACCGCATTCACGTTCGCGGTGTCCATGCTCAGCTTAACGACGGCATCCGCGAACGCCATGCCGATTGATGTCGCGCCGCCGCACCTGGTGTCATCATGTGCATCCATTCAAAACTTCGGCGGCAATATTGGCGGGGCGCTGGCGCCGCTCATCACTGGCCTGCTCATCTCGTGGACGGGGAGTTTCGTTGTGCCTCTGCTCTTCACGGCCGTCGTTGGTCTTGTGTTCGGCTGCGGAGGATTTGGACTGATCGTGAAGAACCTCGATCAAGAAATCGGAGAAGCTGGGGGAGAGACAGCCGGTCGATCGGTGGCTGGGCTTGGCGGTGCATCCCCTGGATTCAGTGGGGTTTGAGTATCGAAGGTGGCCAGCCGATCAATGTCGAGCTCGTTATCAATCCAAAGACCGCCAAGACAAATGATGTGATGCCTTAATCGACACTGACGCCGCTTGCCTTGATGGGTGCCGCCCATTTGACGATCTCGCTTGGCACGAATTTGGCGAGGTATTCCGGCGTGGCGCGGTCTTCGGAAACAAATTGCAGGCCGGCGCTTTCAAGTTTCTCCCGCACGTCAGGCGTCTTCATGGCCGCAACGGTTGCATGATTGAGTTTCTCGACGATGGCGTCAGGCGTTCCCTTGGGCAGGAAAAACGCGTTCCAGGTGTAGGCATCGACATCGAAGCCTTGCTCGATAGCGGTGGGAACGTTCGGCAGTACCGGCGACCGCTCCTTGGTCAGGATTGCGATCGCCTTCACCGTGCCGGCGTCGATCTGCGGTTTGGCTGTCGTGATGATGTCGCAGAGGTAGTCGACACGGCCGCTCATCAGATCCTGCATCGCGGGATTGGCGCCCCGATAGGGAACGTGGACGATGTCGAGGCCGGTTACCATATTCATCAGCGCACAGCCCAGATGGATCGCTGAGCCGGTGCCTGCGGAAGCGTACTGCATCTTGTCCTTGTTGGCTTTGGCGTAGGCGACAAACTCCTTCATGTCTTTGACGGGGAGGTCCTTGCGTGCGATCAGCACCAAGGGGGCTTCGATCACCAGCGCGACCGGCGCGAAATCCGTCGTCGAATTGTAGGCAGGCTTCTTGAACAGCGTCTGGTTTTGAGCTTGCGTCCCAACCGTTCCCTGCAGGAACGTGTAACCGTCAGGTGCGGCCTTCGCGACGCGCTCGGCCCCGGTCATTCCACCGGCGCCGCCGATATTTTCGATGATAATCGTCTGCCCCAGAATCTCTCCCAAGCGTTGCGCGAACAGCCGCGCCACCACGTCATTCGGTCCGCCGGCCGCGAACGGATTGATCATGGTGAGAGGCCGCGTCGGCCACTCCGCGGCGTTGGCATCGGCCGTCAAAGCCAAGGATACGATGGCAACAAGCGCGCTAACGGATTTCCACATTTTTCCTCCGAACTTCTTTTTGATTTTTGCTTCAGACGAATGAGATCGCTTCAGCCATTTCAAGGATGCGCCGAATTTCGATCAACGCTCGCTCGAGGTCCGCTTCGGTCGCGGGTGCACCCAGGCACAGCCGGACGCCGAGGCTTTCGCTTTCCATTCGCCGCAATGCGCCCGGAGGTGCGAGCGTGATACCTGCCTGGGCTGCTTGCGCGATCAGGGCTGCCAGCGTGCGCCCGGCGGGGAGCGGGAGCCAGACGTGAAAGCCAGGTGTTCCCGCCGCGGCGGGCAACCACGCCTTTAATATGCGCCGCACGATGGCGTCACGCAGCGCGGCCTTGTCGCGTTTCAGCTTTGCCTGCCGTGCAAGACTGCCATTGTGAATCAGCCTCGTCACCACCTCGGCCATGATGGGCACGGCCATCCAGCCGGTGGCGCGTAGCGCGTTGATCGAACGATCGCGAAACGCCTCGGGTGCGATCATCGCGGCAATGCGAAGTCCCGGCGCCAGGCATTTCGCGAAACTCACAACGTAGAAGCTACGTTCGGGAATAAACCGGGAGATCGGCGGCAGAGGCGGCGACAGCAAATATCCGTACGCGTCGTCCTCCAGCAGATAGGCGTCGTGCTTGCGGACAATCTCGGCGATGGCGTGCCGCCGTTCCAGCGTCATCACCGATCCCGTCGGTGTTTGCAGCGTCGGCATGCAGTAGAGAACGCGAGCCCGGGTCTCGGCAAACGCGCGGTCAAGATTTTCCGGGATCAGCCCGGATGCATCAGTTGCGACGCCGTGAAGGCGATAGCCGGACTGCGCCGAGAGCGCTAGCATGCCGGAATAGGTGTAGCTTTCGGTGAGAACCGTATCATTAGGCGTTGCGACCATGCCGAGCGCGATCGACAGCGCGTGTTGTCCGCCATGGGTGATGAAGAGGTGATCGGCGTCGGCGGTCACGCCGAGCGAGGTGAGCCAGATGACCATCGCCTCGCGATGCCGGCGCAAGCCCTGGTGCGGCAGATATCCGAGCAGGTTCGATATTTCGCCATCGGCGACGATCTGCGCCAGCACCGATGAAATGACATCGTCTTCGCCGGTATAGGGGGGAACATTCAGCGCCAGATTGATGGTTCCCTCCGAAGAACCGAGACCGCGCGCCTCGGGCCGTCGTCGTTGCACGAACGTGCCGCGTCCGACTTCGCCCGATATCAATCCGCGTTGCTCGGCCTCCGCATAGGCTTTTGAAATCGTCCCGACACTCAGGTCGAGCCGCTGCGCCATATCGCGTTGAGGCAACAGCCGCATGCCGGGCTTGACGAGGCCCGAGGCAATATCGGCTTCCAGCGCGAGAACGAAAGCGAGATAGCGCGGCCCCTGGATCGAAGCGAGAGTGGGTACCCAGTCCGTCATTTCTCGTTATCCAAAGAGCTCTCGTTATCCAAAGGACGCATCTGAAAAGCTGATTTTTCAAAGTAGTACAATTACGGAATTGCTGCAATATTTGATATAGGTCAGATGGCTGGTTCGAATGAGATTTCGTCGTTCGAAGGGCTCTGTTTTCATAACATGCTGTTTTAAAACAGTTTTTAAAAACACGAGTATCTGTTCATTAGTATGATTGAACCAATTCAATCGTACATATTTTGCCTAATTGCCTCAGTTTGTGTTTGACAATTTCCGCTGCAGGCTTCTATCGTTCTTGAGAAGGCGGCGGGTTTTTACAAGCTGCCGGCAACAATGGGAGCGCGTATTGATCTACGAAATCCGGGTCTATGAAGCCGCAGAAGGCCGCGCCGATGCGATGCGCCGCCGGTTTCGCGACGACGTTGCGACCAAATTTTTCCCCCGTCACGGCATCGAACTTCTTGGCGCGTTCACGGCACCAGTTGAAGACGATCGCCTGACCTACATGACGCGCTTTGCTGACGAGGACGCGCGCAAGAAAGCCTGGGCATCGTTCGCTGCGGATCCGGAGTGGGCTGCGGTGAAAGCGGCCAGCGAAACCGACGGTCCGCTGTTGAAAAATCAGATTGTTTCGGTGCTGTCGCCGGCGATCGCCGGCTTGCCGCTGGGCTAGCGGCATCCATGAAACCCGCACCCTTCGATTATGTCCGACCGGGTTCGCTTGCCGAGGCCTGCGAGCTGCTGGCTGGCGACGAGGATGCGCGGGTGATCGCGGGCGGACAAACGCTGGTGCCGATGCTGGCGATGCGGCTGGCTCGTCCGGCAAAACTGATCGATATATTGCGGCTGCCCGAGCTTGCAGGAATCCGCGAAGAGGCAGGCGCCGTGGTTGTCGGCGCCACGACGCGACAGGCCCACGCCGAGCGCGATCCAGTCATCCGCGCATCGGTGCCGATGCTGGCGCGGGTGCTGCCGTGGGTCGGCCATCCCCCAACCCGCAACCGCGGCACCGTCGGCGGTTCGATCGCGAATGCCGATCCATCGGCCGAGATCCCGCTTGTCGCCGTGACGCTCGGCGCCGAAATCATGCTCGCGACCACGGATGGTCCGATATCGGTGCCGGCGGATGATTTCTTCATCGGGCCGATGCTGACCACCATCGGTCAAGGCGATTGTGTCAGTGCGATCCGGTTTCCGGTCTGGCCGCACAAACGCATTGGTGTGGGCTTTTTCGAGATCAGCGCGCGGCGCTCGGATTTCGCGTTCGTCGCAGCCGCCGCGCAGGTCGCGCTTGACGATGAGGGCCGCTATCTCGACGTCGCACTGGGAGTGGGCGGCGTCGGCGACCGCCCCTTGCGGCTGGATGTGTCGTCGCTCGTCGGCACCAAGCTCGATCCGGCATCGGCGACTGAAGCGGTCAACGCCGCGTCGGTTGTACTGGAGGCGATGAGCGATCTGCATGCCAGTGCGGCCTACCGCCGTCGCGTTGCGGTCGCGCTTTGCATTCGTGCCCTCGAACAAGCGCGCGTCAATGCCGCCGCCAAATCCACGAAAGGCGCGCGATGAAGGTCGATTTGCGCATCAACGGCGTCAACCGTTCCACCGATATGGAGCCGCGCAAGACGCTGCTCGACGCGTTGCGCGAGAATTTCCTCCTGAACGGGACCCATGCCGGTTGCGAGCATGGTGTCTGCGGCGCCTGTACCGTGCTTGTCGATGGCGAGGCCGTCCGATCCTGTCTGATGTTTGCGGTACAGGCGGACGGCTACGAGATCACGACGATCGAAGGACTTGCGCCGGCGCCGGGAGAACTCAGCGTGCTTCAGGATGCGTTTTGCGAAACCCACGGTCTGCAATGCGGATACTGCACGCCCGGCATGATTCTCGCCGCGCATAACTTGCTGCAGCACACGCTAACGCCGACGCGTGACGATATCGTCGAAGCGATCTCGGGTAACATTTGCCGCTGCACCGGCTACGGGCAGATCATCGAGGCTGTCGAGTTCGCCGCCGCGCGTCTGCGGATCGCCAATACGCCTCGCCCGCACCAAGGCACGCCGCATCACACGCATGCCGAACATGATGCGCCGGTCGAAGGCGTGCTCGCGGCCGCGGAAGCCGACGAACCGGTCACGGAGGCGAAATGAGCGCCGATCCCGCAGCCTTCCGTTTTGTCTCGGCCAACCGCAGGGTTCGTGAGGACCGCCGGTTTGTGGCAGGTCGTGGTTATTTCGTCGCGGATGTCGTGCTCGAAGGCATGCTGCATGTGGCGGTTTTGCCGTCGCAGCATCCGGCCGCGCGTATCGTTTCGATCGATGCATCGGCAGCACTTGCGATGCCGGGCGTTCATTATGTGCTGTCAGGTGATGAGCTCGCCGCCGCGACCGATCCGCTGATGAACGGGCTCGATACGCCAAAAGTTCAGCGCCATCCGCTCGCGGTGGGACAGACACGCTATGCCGGCGAATGGGTGGTGGCTGTGGTCGCCGACACCCGCGCGCTGGCTGAAGACGCCACCGAAAAGGTCCGTGTTACCTACGAGCCGCTGCCCTTCGTGATCAATGCGGAAGAAGCGTTGAAGCCGGACAGCCCGCCGGTTCACCCGGCGCACGGCTCCAATGTGCTGCTCGACCGGACGTTCGTCTGGGGCGAGGTCGAGAAACATTTCGCGGACAGCCCGCGGCATCTGTCGTTCCGCGTCACCTGGGGCCGCAATTCCACCGTTCCGATCGAGACCTTTGGCGTCGCGGCGTCATGGGATCCATGGCGCGACATGCTGGATGTCTGGGCCTCGATCCAGATGCCGAAATATCCCGATCAGATCGCGCGCGCGTTGCGGATTCCCGCCAACAACGTGCGGGTGCATCAGGATGTCGACGTCGGCGGCAGCTACGGCGTCAAGCGCGGCATCAAGCAGACCGTGCTGGTGGCGCATCTGGCGCGGCGGCTGGGCCGGCCGGTGCGTTTGATCGAAGACCGGCTGGATAACATGCGCGGCGGCGACGCCCATGGCCCGGAACGTATCTTCGACGTCGACGTGGCCTTCAACGACGATGGCATCGTCAAATCGATGAAGATACGCGCACTGGACAACGCAGGCGCCTATGCCGGCCGGGCGCCGTTTCAACTGGGCAAGCCGATCGGCGCCATCGTCGGCCCGTACAAGATCGAAAGCGTGCAGTACCGCGCGCAGTCGGTCACCACCAACAAGGCGGTGCAGGAAGCCGTGCGCGGCTTCGGCCAGGCGCCGACCAATTATGCGATCGAGACCGCGATCGACAAGGTTGCCGCGGCCGTGGGACTCGAGC
>JAQGKC010000276.1 GCA_028290305.1 Bradyrhizobium sp. | reverse complement strand
ATCTCGAAATCGCAGACGACGAACCTGGCCGTGGTTGCGCCGGGCATCGCCGAAGCGTTGCTCGCGACCGCGATCGGTCTGGTCGCGGCGATCCCGGCGGTCATTATCTACAATCACTTCGCGCGCGCGACGAAAGGCTATCTCGAATTGGTCAGCCGGGCGTCGGGCGCCACCGCGCGATTGCTGTCGCGCGATCTCGATCGCACCCATGGTGCCAGGCATTCGCACGCGGCGGAGTAGGTGAGATCACCTCGGATCGTCCATGAGGATTATGCGCATGAAAACACGCCGACAGATTGCGTTGAACTGCCTTGCGATCATAGCCGTCATTGTGGTCGTCAATGGCGCGCTGCGGGACGCGCTGGCGCAAAATCCGTTCGGCGGCCCCGCGGCGGCTCCCGATGCGCAAGTAGGCGGTATCGTCGGCTGGCTGCTGACGAAGCAATCCGAATTCTACCGCGAGATGTCGTCGACTATTCGCGCCGCCAAGGCTGACGGCAGCGCAGTCTGGACGCTGCTTGCGATTTCGTTCGCCTACGGCATATTCCACGCGGCGGGCCCCGGCCACGGCAAGACGGTGATCTCGTCATACCTCATTGCCAATGAAGAGACCGCGCGACGCGGTATCGCGCTGTCGTTCGTTTCGGCGCTGATGCAGTCGTTGATCGCAGTTCTGATTGTCGGCATCGGCGCCTGGCTGCTCAACGTCACTGCGAAGACCATGTGCGGTGCCGAGCGCGTGATCGAGATCGCCAGCTACACGCTGATCGCAGCCTTCGGCGTCCGGCTGGTCTGGACCAAGGGCGGCGGCTTCATCCGGGCTCTGCGATCATCTTACGGCAGATCCGAGCCGCAGCTTGCGCCGGTTCTGGCGCACGCGGCAACGCATCACCACCATCATGGACATCACCCGCACGGCCATGATGATCATGAACATCATCATCACGGCCACGCCCCTGCCCACGCAATTGTCGCTCACGACCATGTGCCCGGGCACGAGCATGCAGAGCATCATGACCATGTCCACGACGAGCATTGCGGACATTCCCATGGTCCCGAGCCCACGCAACTTGCCGGTCCCGGCGGCTGGCGGCGTGGTTTCAGTGCGGTTTTTACCGTCGGCATCCGGCCATGTTCGGGCGCCATTCTGGTTCTGGTGTTCGCGCTGGCGCAGGGGCTGTTCTGGGCCGGCATCGCCGCCACCTTGGTTATGGGGCTTGGCACCGCGATCACCGTCGCAACCATTGCCATTATTGCGGTCTCCGCAAAGGGGCTGGCGTGGCGGATGGCCGCCAGCCGCGAGGGCAGTGGTGCACTGCTGATGCGCGGGATCGAGTTCGGCGCCGCCGGGCTGGTGCTGTTGTTTGGGGTGGGACTGCTGCTGGGCTACATCGCCGCCGAGCGCGTGACCTGCTTTTGAAAAGCGACTGTCACTTCGGGTCAATCGCTATCGAAATGGCTGCCCGCGATACGCCCGCTCTATCGCGCCAGGCTCCAGTCCGGGCGGATCGCCCCGGAAACATCGGTGAACGCGCCATCGACCAGTTCCGCCACCAGGAGGCGGTTGTAATCGACCGGTCCCGGCATACTCGCCCGCCCCTTCGGAATGGCCTTGAAGCCGACGCGGCTGTAATAGGCCTCGTCGCCGACCAGCAGCACGAGGCGATGTCCGCTTGCTTTCGCGTCTTTCAAGGCGCGGTCCAATAGTGCGCGGCCGACCCCGCGGCCGCGAAATGGCGGCTCGACCGTGAGCGGCCCCAGCAGCAACGCCTTGGTATCGCCGACGCAGACCGGCAATTGGCGCACCGAACCGACCAGCAGCGTTCCGATCCGGGCGGTGAACGACAGATCGAGCAGGTGGTCCACATGCTCACGAATCCGGTAGGCGCTCAGCACGAAGCGGCCGGGTCCGAACGTACGCTCGTGCAGCCGCTCGATCGCCTGCGCGTCGTTGGCGGTCTCGGCCAAGATTGTGAGAGAGAGGTCGCTCATGGGTATGCGCGGGATAGCATCAAGCGGCGGCGCGGTCCATCGCCCGGTCTCGCCAAATTTCGAGCCGTGTCAGTTCTTGCCGATCGGGGCTTGCGACAAATAGGCCAGCAGCTTCATCTCGCGGCGGCCGCGCGTCACCGTATCGAGCACCAGCCCCGACGAAACCGACAGCACCGCCAGGATCATCAATCCCATCGACAGGACCGCAGTCGGCAGACGGGGAACGATGCCTTCCTCGAGATAGGTGACAATGATGGGAATCGCGAGGCCGATCGAAACCAGCGTCAGGAAAATCCCGATAGCGGTGAAAAAACGCAGCGGCTTCTCCGACCGGTAGAGTTTCAGGATGGTGCCGAGAATCCGGAAACCGTCGCGCCAGGTGTTCAGCTTGCTGAACGAGCCCGCCGGCCGGGCGTAATACGGCGTTTCAATCTCGGCGACCGGCAGCGCCAGCACCAACGCATGGACGCTCAACTCGGTTTCGATCTCAAAGCCGTCGGAAAGCACCGGAAAGGATTTGACGAAGCGCCGCGAGAACACGCGATAGCCGGAAAGAATATCCTTGAAGGCCTGACCGAACACCGACGAAAGAAAGCCGGTCAGCATCCAGTTGCCGGTGCGATGACCGGGCCGATAGGCGGCCTCGACCTGATCGACGCGCAAGCCCACCACCATATCGAGATGATCCGATACCAGCGTGTCAATCATGCGCGGGGCGCTAGCGGCATCATAGGTCGCATCGCCATCGACCAGCACGTAGATATCGGCGTCGACATCGGCGAACATCCGCCGGACCACGTGCCCCTTGCCCTGCCGGCGTTCGCTGCGGACCTGCGCGCCGGCGTCGCGCGCGACAGCAATGGTGCGATCCGACGAATTATTGTCGTAGACGAAGATTTCGGCCGCCGGCAGCGCTTTACGGAAATCGGCGACGACGGTGGCGACCGCGGCTTCCTCATTGAAGCACGGCACCAAAACAGCAACCCGCATCGATAATGATGTCATGCCCGCCTGACCGATCCTGTCGACTCAAGCCTCCATATCACGATCAAGCTCTTGCCGCCTGCTCAAGAAGGCCACCTTCCACTGCTTCCGCCGGCTGTATCAGTGAGGCAAACAGCAAACTCCACAATGAAAGCATGGCGACAGGGATGGTATAATAAGGCGTGAAGATGGGATGGCTCATGAAGAAGGCCAGATTCACCAGCAGATTTCCAACCGTGACAAGAGCTGTTCGTCTGATGGCGCGCTCGCGACGCCACCGCAAGATCAAGGCCGTCCACGCACCGGCGAGCACGAGCAGAACGAATTGCATGTCAACGACGTAGCGCCAGATGATGCCAAAGCTGAAATCAGGCGGCGTCACATCAACACCTCCATACGTCGTGGTGAGCGGGCTGCCGGCATTTATCGCGTTCGCGAGCATGGTCGGCACCATCCCCGCTAACAATGCAGCTGCGAACAAAGCGCCTTGCAGAACCGTCTCGATTTTCCGGGATGAAAAAAATGAACCCAGGAAAAACAAAACATATCCCGATGCGAGAAACAAATTCGACAATCGGAAATCGACCGCCACGCCAATCAGGAGCCCAACGAGTCCCGACAAAACAAGCCGGTTGTACCGCTGTGGTGCTGCAAAAAGTCTTGCCGTGACAAAACCGGCGAGAGCGCAAATCACCATGGTAGGCGCCATCGAATAGCTCGCCTTGGTGGGATTGATCATCAGGTAAATGGCCAAGCACCCAAAGGCGGCCGCGAGCAAAATCGCGGACCTGGAGCGTGCGTAAGAAATTGCAAGCAACGCAAAGCCGAAAACGACAGTCGTCGACAGAACGTAAAGCGGTATCAACTGAAATCCGGAGGGAAACAGCGCCAGCACAAAGCCGGTGCCCGGCGGATATTGCATCACCCGCTTTTCCGTCGCCGGCATCAAGGTATGACAGGGAGCCGTCGTCGGATCGTTCCAGGTCGGAAAACCTATCTCCTTCAATTTCGAAGCGAGATAGTGATCGTCATCACGGAAAATATTGGTGTCGAGATCACCAAGCCCAAATCTCTGAAACAGATGAGCCTGCCGCAAATAGCAGATATCGTCGTAAACTCCCCGGCTTTCGCTCCAGCGCGACATCGCCCAGACGTTGCTGACCAGAACCAGAAAGCATGCGAAGCCGCAGAGGCTCTTCAACTGTTTCATTTTGTTTCCGTCGCACAGCACATGGTGACGCGATGGACGTGATTAGTAGCACAGGCAGTTCCTAACGCCATGTGGGGATTGGCGGCTTGCCTTCGAGCACTTCGGCGATGCGTCGCCGCGTCCCCTCGGTCGTTTCCGCCGGAAGCGCCGCAGCATCAAAGAAGCCACACGCGACGATCTCCCGATTGGGCTCTGGCAACCTGTCCTGGCGAAAATCCCTGATTATATAAATCGCAACATGGTCGCGGCGGGACACGTGGCTGTTGAAGAATATTCCGTGCAGGACGGGCTCAGCCAGGAACTCAATTCGGCCCTCCTCCGTGAGTTCGCGTCGCAACGCATCACGGAACGTTTCGCCGACTTCGACGCCTCCGCCCGGCAGGTGCCAGCCGGAGATGTAACTGTGCTTGACCAGAAACACCTTGTTGCCGCCGTCCAGCACCACCGCGCGGACCCCAAGGGTCATGCCACGCGCGAACCGCCAATAGAGATGGAATAGCTGCCGCAGCGCCGGCTCAAATCTTTGTCGCAAGTTCTGCCGCTTCATCGCCACCAAAACCCCTGATATCCAAACAGCATGTTTGATCCTTGCGTCGCGGCAGCCAACTTGCCAATACATTGCAGGATTTCACAGGTATTACGAGATGATCGTGCAGGAGCCCTATCTCTCAGGCCATCCGACGGGATGCTTATGATGGCGGCATTCATGCTGGCGCATCTGTCCGATCCGCATCTTCCGCCCCTGCCCGCGCCGCGGCTTCGTGATCTCATGGGCAAACGCGTGTTTGGCTATCTCAACTGGACCCGCAATCGCCAAAAATTCCAGCGGCGCGACGTGGTCGATGCGCTTGTGTCGGACATGCGGGCGCAAGGGCCGGATCACATCGCGATAACAGGCGATCTCGTCAATCTCGCGCTGGAAGCGGAATTTGAACCGGCGCGGGCCTGGCTGGAAGGCGTCGGCGCACCGGATCGCGTCACCGTCGTTCCCGGTAATCACGACGCTTATGTCCGTGTTACCCGGCATCGCTTTGCCGAAGCCTGGGGAAGTTATCTTGACGGCGACGATGCGCCCAATGGTAACGGCGCATTTCCAACGCTGCGCCGGCGCGGTCCCTTGGTGCTGGTCGGCGTATCCTCGGCGGTCCCGACGCCACCGCTGATGGCGACGGGATGGCTTGGACGCATCCAACTTGATGCGCTCGATCGCATCCTGAAGGATCTGTCCGCCGAGCGGCTGTTCCGCGTCCTGCTGATTCATCACCCGCTGCGTTCAGTATCGCGCACCAAGCGGCTGACCGATTCGGACCCGCTGCTCGCACTTTTAAAACAGCACGGCGTGGAATTGATCCTGCACGGGCATGATCACGTTCATTCGACGATCTGGATCGACGGGCCGCAAGGGAAAATCCCCGCGATCGGCGTGCCTTCGGCTTCGGCGCTCGCGCACGGCCGCTATCCGGCCGCGGCCTATAATCTGTTTTCGATCGAACGCGACGGCGATGCGTGGCGATGCGAACAAACCGTGCGTGGGTTGGACGGAGCCTTGCGCGTTCAGGAATTGAACCGTGCGCGGCTGATGTAGATTGCTTCGCTTACGCCCGCAATGACGACTTCAAAAATTCCGCAGGGTCGCGAACAGCGCCAGGCCGAACAGCGCCAGCGCACCGACAATGAATCCGAGCGCGAAGGTCCAAAACCCGCTGCGGCGCGGCTTCTCGATTGCCGCGGGTTTGGCGACCGGCGTCGCCACCAGCGCATGCTCGCGCTCGATCATGCGGCGGGCGACGTAATCGGTGATGGAATCGACCATCGTAGCGGCATCATGGGATTCGGCGATCACGATGCGGCCGAAACGGGTATCCTGCACGAAGCGATAGATGCGCTTGTCGCGTCCCATCACAACGTGAGCGACCACGTCGATCCACAGCCGCGGCGTATCGCCCTGGCTGATGCCGCGATCGAACAGATCGACCTGATCCGGAATTTGCGCAAACAACGGATCAAGCGCTTCGTTCAGAATTTCGAGCCGGGCCACTTCGGCATCACGCAGGTCGACGACGACGCCGGTACGATCCGCGGCCTCGATCCGCGCCTGCCGCAGGGCGTCGCGCAGCCGGATCGGACGCGACTCGCTCACGGCAGTGCTTCCGGTATTTTGCGCGTCTGACATCCCCTAGGCCTTTGTCCTGATGGGTGCGGATACCGTTAACCTATCAGTAACCGCGTTTATCAGCAAAGGCCGTTTGTTCCCAAAGGCTTACATCTTTCGAACAATTAAAAGGCAGGCGGCCCCACCCGGAATAACCCGGATGAGGCCGCTGGTGCCCTTGGACGTTTCTTAGACGTTTTGACGAGCCGGTCAGGCCGGGACGCGCGAGGGCTCTTCCACAATCGAGAAGCGCACGCCGGCCTTGTGCCGGTTCTCCTCCGAAACCGTGCGCCAGGCGTCCTCGGCCTCCTTGCGGGTCGCGAACGGGCCCTGGACCTGGGCCGAGCCTTCCACCAGCTTGTGGAAATTCATCGAACCGAACTCGCCGCCGATCACCCAGAAATTACTGCCATTCTTCATGATAGCCTCCTGCTATTCAGCCGCTTGAACGTGGATGTCCGAACCGTGCGCCTTGAACTGCGCGGCTTCGGTCGAGTCGTGCAGCGCTGTCGTCGATGAGGTGCCGCCGGTGATGGTGGTCGACACCAGATCGAAATAGCCGGTGCCGACTTCGCGCTGATGGCGCGTCGCCGAATAGCCGTGCTTTTCCGAGGCGAACTCGGCCTGCTGCAGGCGGGAATAAGCCGCCATGCCTTCGGCCTTGTAGCCGCGCGCCAGTTCGAACATGCCGTGGTTGAGCGAGTGGAAACCCGCCAGCGTCACGAACTGGAATTTGTAGCCCATCGCGCCGATTTCGCCCTGGAACTTGGCAATGGTCGCCTTGTCGATGTTGGCTTCCCAGTTGAACGACGGCGAACAATTGTAGGCCAGCATCTTGCCGGGATAGACCTTCTGCACGGCCTCGGCGAATTCTTTTGCCTCTTTGAGGTTCGGCGTTGAGGTCTCCCACCACAACAAGTCAGCGTACTTGGCAAATGCGATGCCGCGCTTGATGCAATGGGCGAGACCCGTGCCGGGCTTGAGGCGGAAAAAGCCTTCTGCGGTGCGCTCGCCGGTGATGAATTCGCGATCGCGCTCGTCGACATCAGCGGTGATCAGTTTTGCACTTTCCGCATCGGTGCGCGCCAACACAAAAGTCGGCGTGCCGCAGACGTCGGCGGCCAGACGCGCCGCGATCAGGTTGCGCTCATGGGCTGCGGTCGGGATCAGCACCTTGCCGCCCATGTGGCCGCACTTCTTCTCGGACGCGAGCTGGTCCTCGAAGTGAACGCCGGCCGCGCCCGCCTCGATATAGGCCTTCATGATTTCGAACGAGTTCAACGGGCCGCCGAAGCCCGCTTCGGCGTCAGCCACGATAGGCACGAACCAGTCGATCTTGGCGCCGCCTTCGGAGTGCTCGATCTGGTCGGCACGCTGGAAGGTGCGGTTGATGCGGCGGCACAGTTCGGGTCCGGCGTTGGCCGGATAAAGGCTCTGGTCGGGATACATCGCGCCCGCGGTGTTGGCGTCGGCGGCAACCTGCCAGCCCGACAGATAGATCGCGGGCAGACCGGCGCGGGCCTGCTGCATCGCCTGGTTGCCGGTGACGGCGCCCAGCGAATTGACGTAGGGCTCTTTCTTCAGCGACTCCCAGAGCCGATTGGCGCCCTTCTCGGCCAGCGTATAGGCGATCGGCACGGAGCCGCGCAGCTTCTCTACCTCGGCCGGGCTGTAGGGACGGCTGATGCCATCGAAACGGCCTGCGGGCGCGGGAACCAGCTGTTCAAAGGTCTTCGTCATCATGTTCTCCAGTCGACATTCGTGACAGTGCATTGCGAAACGCGTGATAGGAGCTAAACGCTAAACTGCTGATTTCGCCTAGATGGCTTGTCATCGAATGGTGATGTGATGTAACATCACGACTTGTAATAGATGTTATTTTGTAATTTTTGTCACAATACGTCGAGATAGCTCCCTCTCCCCGCAAGCGGGGCGAGGTAGTCAGAACTCGTGGGAAAACGCTCATGGCTGGAGACTCCGGTAAAAAACTGTTTGTCGGACCGAGGTTCCGGCGCATCCGTCAGCAATTGGGGTTGTCGCAGACCCAGATCGCCGAGGGCCTTGGGATTTCCCCGAGCTACATCAACCTGATCGAGCGCAACCAGCGCCCGGTGACGGCGCAGATCCTGCTGCGGCTGGCGGAGACCTATGACCTCGATCTGCGCGACCTCGCCACCGCCGATGAGGACCGGTTTTTCGCCGAGCTGAACGAGTTCTTCTCCGATCCGCTGTTCCGGCAGATCGACCTGCCGAAGCAGGAATTGCGCGATCTCGCCGAATTGTGCCCCGGCGTGACGCATTCGCTGCAACGGCTGTACGCCGCCTACACCGAGGCCCGCCGCGGCGAGACCATGGTGGCCGCGCAAATGGCCGACCGCGACGAGGGCGCTCGCTTCGAGGCCAATCCGATCGAGCGCGTCCGCGACCTGATCGAGGCCAATCGCAATTATTTCCCCGAACTTGAACAGGCCGCGGAAAATCTGCGCGACGAATTGAACGTGCCGTCCGAAGGGCTGTTCGCCGCACTCGCGACGCGCCTGCGCGAAAAGCATTCTGTTGTCACCCGCATCATGCCGGTCGATGTGATGCGCGAGACGCTGCGGCGGTTCGATCGCCATCGTCGGCAATTGCTGGTCTCGGAGCTGGTGGATGGAGCCGGCCGCGCGTTCCAGCTCGCCTTTCAGATCGGCCTTTCCGAATGCGTGAGCCATTTCGAAACCATCATCAACCGCGCCGGCCCGCTCGACGATACACCGCGCCGCCTCTACCGGATTACGCTGGCAAATTATTTCGCGGCCGCGACCATGATGCCCTATCAGGCGTTTCACGCCGCCGCAGAATCTCTCAGTTACGATGTCCATGTGCTGGCGCAGCGCTTCAATGCCGGGTTCGAACAGGTCTGTCATCGCCTGACCACGCTGCAGCGACCCAATGCGCGCGGCATTCCTTTCTTCATGCTGCGCGTCGACAACGCTGGCAACGTTTCCAAGCGATTTTCCTCGGGTACGTTTCCGTTTTCGAAATTCGGCGGCACCTGTCCGCTGTGGAACGTGCATTCGACCTTCGATACGCCGGACCGTCTGCTCAAGCAGATCATCGAACTGCCCGACGGGACCAGGTATTTTTCCATCGCACAGATGGTGCGGCGGCAGGTCTCGCCGCATCCGCAGCCGCAACCGCGTTTTGCGATCGGTCTCGGCTGCGAAATCCGCCACGCAACAAAACTGGTCTATGCCACCGGAATGGACCTCGAAAAGGCCGAGGGCACGCCGATCGGTGTCAACTGCCGGCTTTGCGAACGCGAAAACTGCAGCCAGCGCGCCGAGCCGCCGATCACGCGAACGTTGATCCTGGACGAGAACACAAGGCGGGTCTCGTCGTTTGCGTTTTCGAATGCGAGAGAGGTGTGAGGACTCGCTGCAAATTTCCAATTAGGCTAGTGCCGCACTGCTCCCTCGCCCCGCTTGCGGGGCCGAGACGAGCAGAGCTCGCTCTGAGAGCGTTGGGGTGAGGGGGCCTCTCCGCGAATTCTGACTCGCGGATAGGCCCCCTCACCCGAAGCCTTCGGCTTCGACCTCTCCCCGCAAGCGGGGCGAGGTGATCCGAACCGCGGATGTTCTCTTTTAGCAATGCGACAGAGTTGTGAGCGCTCAAGCTTAATCCGCCATCGCAAACGCTTTGCACCAGCCGTCTTTGCTGACCTCGCCTTCGACCACCTTGCAGGCGTTCGGTCGCTCGAACAAACTACACATGCTGCAGCTGTAGATGCCGTTTGGCGTGTCCTGATATTCGGCTTGCTGCCGCGTCATTTTTTCTGCCGCGCCGGCCTGCGAAATCCGGAACAAAAGCCCCGCCAATATCCCTGTGACAACCGCGTGGAGTGCGCTTCGCCGCGATCTGTTTAATTGTTTTTCGACCATGGCGTTTTTCTTTCCTGACATGCTCGGCTTAGCCACCACTCTAATACTCGGTCGTCGAATTTAAGATGGTGGACACTCGGAGTTTACACAAAGCGGCGATGAATCACTCCCTCTCCCCGCTTGCGGGGCCGAGACGAGCGAAGCTCGCTCTGAGAGCGTTGGGGGTGGGGGCCTCTCCGCGAATTCTGACTCGCGGATATGCCCCCTCACCCGAAGCCTTCGGCTTCGGCCTCCCCGCAAGCGGGGCGAGGTGATCACGCTCCTCGCGAATTCCGGATTCAATTTTCAAAGAGCTAACGCGGGTACACGCCCGCGATCCCGCGGTGCGAGGCGCCCGGGTTGTGCACGAAATGGTCGCCCAGGAAATCAGAGGGCGCAGGGAAAGCCGGGTGCCCGCTGCACCCGCAGCCCCGCGTGCAAAGTGTAGAAAGCACACGAGTTAGTCACCACAGGTTCACCGGAGCACCCGGCCTTCCCTGCGCAATGGTTTTAACGGCTTCCTTCGTGCTCTCCCCGGCGACGAATTCTTCTTGTCACCGTCATCGGCGGATTAAGGTTTTGCCAGACCCGGTCGGGCCGACTTCGCCTCCGCCGATTTAGCACCAGCAACGGATGCCAGGACCACACGACTTCGCCGTCCGTGTAAAGCGCCGTTCGTCCGCTCGCCGTTTGATCGCTCACGGGCCCGAAAGGACCCGCCCTGCCATCACGTCGCGCGCCCGACGCTGCCGCGTCCACCGCATCCCACCCCGCGTCCGTGACGATCGCGATACGCCCCTCTGAGGGACGGGACGGCGGGGGATGTAGTGGTGATTTGGGTCGGGCGGGAATGGAAATATTTTTGCAAATGAGGCTGGACATTCCCCCAAATCAGCCGCCCACCACTGCGTCATGCGGTTCGGTTAATTCCGTGCTAACGGCCGAGATGTCGCTACGCGGCGGAGATTAACCGTGCCGCAACGTCGATGACGTAACGTGCGAACGCTGGTTATCGGCAAAGCCACGACGTGTCTTTCGCGGCCGCCGACCGGACAGCAGGGGGATAATCATGCGCGTTGCATTGGCCTTTTCAACGATCATCGTTTTTGCGCTCGGCTGCAATGCCGCCGGCGCGGCACCGCGCGTGCTCCAGGCCGAGCCCTCCAATGTCGAGCCCTCCAATAACGCCACGGCGCCGTCGGCGCCGGCCGGCTTCGAGACTTATCGCGGCTACGCGTTCGACATGTCGGAATATGCCGAACGCAAGGATTTCGACGCGCTCAAGGACAATCTCAAGCGCCAGCTCGACATCGTTGAAAACTCGGGATTTAGCCCGAGGGTGCTAAAATTCTTTCATTCCGTGCCGATCATCGCGAGCGAGATGACATGCATGGAGATAGGCGCCGGCGCCGCGTGTTACGGCCCCTTGGTGCCTGACAGGAATCGCCACGGATCGCGCGGACTGACAACCTGGGATCACGACAAGCAGCAATGGACCAACCCGGACCTGGTCGAGCTGGCCGCCGATGCCGGGAGTGGCGTCATCATGCTGAGCCCGAACATGATGCGCTATGCGCCGGAACCGATCATGCTTCACGAGTTCCTCCATGCCTATCATGCCAAGCTGATGCCGAACGGCTTCGACAACCTCGGCATCAAGGGTTTCTACGCCCACGCCAAGGCAAAGGATCAGCTTCCAAAGGACACCTATGCGCTGATGAACCACAAGGAGTTCTTTGCCGTGACCGCCAGCATTTTCCTGGCCGGCAAGGACTCGGTGCACGATCCCAAGACGCGCGACACCCTGAAGGAAAAGATGCCCGACTATTACAAGTACCTGGTCGAGCTGTTCGGATTCGACCCGGGCGCGCCGACGGTCACGCCGGTGGCTTCCGCCGACTGAGGCGGATGACCGGCGGCGGCAGGGTTTGCTTTAGCCGATAAGGCCGATCAGCCGAAGGCGTAATAGTGGAAGAACGCGTTGCTCTAACGGCTCAGCCAGAAATCGTGCAGGTCGAACGGGACGTCGTCTTTCTTAGCAAAGCGACGCCGGGTGATGACGAGCTTGCGCTTTGGCTCGCCCCGAAGCTGGAGGCTGCAGGGTACAAGGTCTTTACGGATATTCGAACGTTAGAACCGGGCGACAGGTGGCGAACCATCATCACTTCCACGCTCCAAAATCAGGCGTGCAAGATGTTGTTGTGTTGTAGCAACGAGACACTCGCCGCTACGGGGGTGCAGGAAGAGATTGAAATCGGCTTGGACCTCGTAAAGGAGCTTAAAGACCCACGATTCGTGATCCCGCTTCGGATCAGACCGTACAAGAAGCTCTTTGGTATCGGAGGTCTTCAATATATCGACTTCGTTCGCGGATGGGCGGAAGGTCTGGAAAAACTTCTCGAAGCGTTGAAACGGCAAAAGGTCCCCTGTCGGCACGATGGCATCGTTATTCAACCTAGCTGGGAGCTTTATCGCCGTCGTGGCGCGATTGCTCTAAAGGATGAGCCGGAGCGTTTAACGTCTAATTGGCTGCGCATTTCGGAAACGCCGGATTTCATAAACTATTTCGAGCCAAGCGGCGTTATCGATCGCGATTCCCTTGCGAAGGTGTCTCCGACCAGCCCGTTTCCGGTTGCACTCATGCAGCAGGGGTTCGTGACTTTTCAGATTTTTAGACGAAGTCACCGCCATCTTCGGTAGCGTAGGTCGCTTTGTTTTGAAGCATCAAATCCCGCTCACGGAGTTCGTGGAAGTCGGATATGCGGCGGCAAATATTAAACGGCAGGATGCGTCGAATGTTGTGCACTCTATGCTGCGCCAAGCATGGAATAGGTATTGTCAAAAACGCGGGCTGCTTGAATACCACTACTCAAACGCGGTCGGATTTCATGTAGGGAAAGATCAAACGACGATCGGCAAGAAGATCGCTTGGGGAACGCAAGGTGAGCGGCGTTCTTCAATGCTCCGAAACATTGCGAAGGGTCACGCTTGGCAATTCGGCGTTTCCGTGATCCCGTCGTTCTGGCCCTTCCCGCATTTCAAATTGAAATCCCGTGTGTTGTTCGCTCCGGTTTTGGATGGCGAGGCTGACCTTCCCCTCGACGATGCCAAAAAGCAACACCGTTTGCGGCGTACAGTTTGCAAAGGATGGCGAAACAGACAGTGGCATGGACGACTACTTGCTTTTATGGAGGTGCTGTCTGGCGAACGGTCGGCCATTTTGCTCGAACTTGGTGAAGCCGCTAATGTTCGCGTTGAGGCATCCCCGCTTTTGTTCTCCTCGCCTGTCAGCACTGTTCTTCCGGCTGTCTTGCAAGACGAAGATGAAGAGGCCGATCCGTCGACGCTCGGACGGCCTGAGCCGGAGGAAGAGCCATGACGAATTTTCCCGAGCGCTCCCTGCAGGTGTTACATTTCAATGAGCCATTGCTGGAGTTCAATTTCAAGCAAACGACACCGCATCCGAAGGACGGCCTCTTTCTCTATGGTCCTCATGAAAAGGCAAAAAAGACGAAGGAGGTCCGTCTTGGCGTCATCGGTACCCCAACGGGCATTAATTATTTCCGTGCTTGGGTCGGGCGACTGAGGAAAGGCATCCCTGTCCCCCCTCCGGGAAAAATTGAAAAGCAGGACAGGCTGCATCTGGTTAATTTTCCGGGGCTCGAAGAGGCTTTCGGAATTTCCTTGAACGATGCTGAATTTGTGGCATGTCCGCTCGACGCAAAGGCGATCGATGGTGCGACGCGCGTCGTGAATTTGCATGAAGCTGTCAAGAAAGTCGTAAAGCTCTACGCCGACAAAACTCGGAGGCACCGAGAAAATGATGAGCGCTCTGTCGATTTGTGGATTCTAGTTGTTCCGGAGATCATCTTTGAGCGATGCAAGCCAAATGCACGCCGGACAGGCTTGCCCCTGGAGCTTGGCGATTTCGCGAGGAGAAAGAAGACCCGTTCCGACCTTCCACTGCTGAAGGAGGTCCTTCCCGAAGAGAACGTCTTCGACGACGCGCCCGATTTCCATCGGCAGGTCAAAGCAGAATATCTAACCCTCTCGCCAACGCAGATCCTCCGTGAAACAACGATAGCTCCCGACGAATTCAAAAACAAAGCGGGATATCCGCTCCGCCGGACTCAGGATGCAGCGACCATCGCTTGGAACCTAGCTACCGGCCTCTACTACAAGACGCAGCCAAAGCCACCTTGGAAGCTATCGGGCATCCGCACCGGGGTTTGCTATATCGGGCTTGTATACAAGAATCTTCCCGGCGATGCGTCGGATCACGCCTGTTGCGCCGCGCAGATGTTTTTGAGCGAGGGAGATGGTGTCGTGTTCCGCGGCGCAAATGGCCCGTGGAAGAAAGGCGATTTTGATTATCATCTCAACGCTTCGGCCGCGACAGACCTGATCAGGAAGGTTTTAGAGACCTACAGAGAACTCCACGGCTCTGCGCCTCAGGAGCTTTTCATCCATGGGCAGACATACTTCAACGACGAAGAATGGAGCGCGTTTGAAGCTGCGGCCCCTTCGACTACTAATGTCGTTGGCGTACGCATACGTAGAACTTCAGGAGAAACCAAACTATTTCGTGATGGTGATTATCCGGTCCTGCGCGGAACTGCCATGTTGCTTGACAACAAGAGCGCCTACCTTTGGACGAACGGTTACGTCCCTCAGCTCGACACCTATATCGGCCCTGAAACGCCGAATCCGCTTTTTATCACTGCTCTTAAGAGCAAGGCCGCCATGCCGCCGCTTCCAACTATTCTCAGCGACATTATGGGATTGACGAAAATCAATTATAATTCTTGCAATTATAACGATGGACTACCTGTAACGGTTCGCTTTGCCAATATGGTTGGCGAGGTGCTGACGATGGGTTCGGCAAAAGGCGCAGACCGTCAGCCGTTCAAATATTATATTTAATGGTGGTTCCCTCGGGATTTGGAGAACGAGAGTAGCTAGCTCGTAGAGTGCAAAAGCGCAGCGTACTGCGCCGCATGTTGAAGAGATAACCCTTCGGATAGAGATATATCGGCAGATTACGCTTCGCTAATCCGCCTTACGGACCTAAGCGCTACTCGCAGATCGTTCGCGCCCCCTACCCATCACACCTTCGCCGGCTCCCCAATCTTGTCCTCCGTCCTGGTCTCGAAATCGCTCGCGTCATGGCGCTCGTGCAACTGACGCGCGGGGTCGCCCGAGACGCGGTTGACCATGCGGCCGCGCTGCACGGCGGGGCGCTTGGCGATTTCGGCGGTCCAGCGCTGCAGGTTCTTGTAGTCCTGCACACTCAAAAATTCGCCCGCGCCGTAGAGCAGGCCCTGCGCCAGGCCGCCGTACCAGGGAAACACCGCGATATCGGCGATCGAATACTGGTCGCCTGCCAGATATTCGTTGTCCGCGAGGCGGCGGTCGAGCACGTCGAGCTGGCGCTTCACCTCCATCGCGAACCGGTCGATGGCGTATTCGATCTTGGTCGGCGCGTAGGCATAGAAGTGGCCGAGGCCGCCGCCGAGATAAGGCGCGCTGCCCATCTGCCAGAACAGCCATGACAGGCATTCGGCGCGGCCGGCGGCGTCGGTGGGCAGGAAGGCGCCGAATTTCTCGGCGAGATGCAGAAGGATCGCGCCGGATTCGAACACCCGGATCGGCTTGGGCCCGCTGCGGTCCATCAGCGCCGGGATCTTGGAGTTCGGATTGACCTCCACGAAGCCGCTTCCGAACTGATTGCCGTCGATCCGGATCAGCCACGCATCGTACTCCGCGCCGCGATGGCCGAGCGCCAGCAGCTCTTCCAGCATGATGGTGACCTTCTGGCCGTTCGGCGTGGCCAACGAATAAAGCTGCAGCGGATGGCGGCCGACCGGCAGCTCCTTGTCATGCGTCGGTCCGGCGATCGGGCGGTTGATGCTGGCGAACTTGCCGCCGCTCTCCTTGTTCCAGGTCCATACCTTCGGCGGCGTGTAGGCGGGTTCGTCGGTCATTCCATTTGCTCCAGGGAGGCTGACAGGCGGGTCAATGAGCCGCAAATAGCGGCGAATAGCAAATCTTCAATCCGGGCTGGATGCATGGCTGCACTATCCTGTGATCGGTGCCGGAGGGAACGTGATCCGCGCAAGCTGGTAGCGATTTCCATGACGCCATAGGCTGAGGTTCATCATTGGCGCAACCACAGGCCACACCATGGGACGCTTCGCGACGACGGTGCCGCTGTACGAGGAATTCCGGCCGCCTTATCCGGCCGAATTCTTTCGCACCGTGGCCGGGCGGCTGGGGTTTTCAAAACAGCATGCGCTGATCGATCTCGGCACCGGACCGGGACTGATCGCACTCGGCTTTGCCCCCTATGTCGGCCGCATCGTCGGCGTCGATCCGGAAGCCGCGATGCTCGCTGCCGCGCGGCAGGCGGCCGCGCGCCGCGGGGAGGCCTTCACCCTGATCGAAGCCAGGGCCGAAGCGCTTCCGGCCGACATCGGCAGCTTCGATGTCGTGACGATCGGCCGAGCCCTGCACTGGATGGACCGTGACGCGATCGCAGCGGTCTTCGAGCGGCTGGTCAAGCCCGATGGCGTCATTGTCGTCTGTTCCTCAAACTCCGCCGCGGACGGCCGCAATCCGTGGCTCGACGACTACAACAAGGCGAGGCGCTTCTGGTCGGGATCGGGCGGAGGCGAGCGGCACCGCGAAGCGCTTGCGGCAGCCCTTGCGGGCAGCCGATTTCAGCTGATCGACGAGATCAATGTCGAGACCAGCCACGAGGCCAGCGTGACTGGTCTGGTGCGCCGCGTCCTGACGTTCTCGACCTCGTCGCCTGCCGTGCTCGGAGACCGGGTGGAAGCGATGCTGCGCGATGTCGAGGCGCGCCTGATGCCCTTCAGCCACGAAGGCAGGCTCACCGAAATCGTGGTCTCGACGGCGAAGGTCATTTGCTAGGCCATCCGCTCTGGAGCGCGGATGCACCTTCATCCCTGTGAATTCTGCATGAAGGCCGATGGACAACGGCGAGGCGGTCAAATTTTCAACGCGATCGCCTCTTTTATCGACGCTGGCGAAGGGCGTGGCGGAATGCAGGGCGGGCGTTCGAATGGATATTCTTTGGCATGTCATCTACTTCGTCGCGACGTCCACTTTCCTGGTCTTGTTCGCAACATTCACCATATTGCCCCTGTTGATCGCCCTGTCGGTCTGGAAAACCCGGGCGCGCCATCTAAAGTATTATGCCATCATCCTTGTTCTCGCGTTCCTGAACCTGTTCTTCGGGACGGATATCGCGGTCCGCACGGTGCATGCTTTCGGCGAGAAGGGCACCGCAACCATCACCGGCAACTACGGCACCAGCACGGTGTACAATGATCACGACGTCGTCGGCTATCATGTCCTGCTCAAGACGGCGGACGGCAAGGTTGTCGAAACCAGCTTCGAGGACGACGATTTCAACATCTACCCGCCGAAGAACGGCGTGGTTTATCCAGACGTGGGCGATCATTTCACGGTTTATTATCTGCGCCGGTTTCCGCAGGATTTCATCATCGTCGACAATGACGACAGCCCATGGGCAACGGCGCTGCGTTGCGGAAGGCTGCGGAAGGAAGTGCAGGAAGCCAACGCAAAGTATGAATTCGACCGCAGCAGCGCCGCCTATCGCACGGCCTATATCGACGTCATCAACAAGCTGCTGGCCGAGAAATGCGTGACCGATGAAGACGAGGTCGACGCCTTCCGCCAGGACATCAGGAATGTCGAGGCGGACCAGCCATAGGCTTCGGCGGCGCCTTGCGCCCCGGGCCGGTCCCTCGCCAGGGCTAGGAAAATGCTTATGCACGCTGCGGCTCTGGTGTATGGAACGTTCGCTTTCTCATCCCGGGCTGGTGACATCGATGCCGATCGCTTCGTTTCGAATTGGAATTGCAGCCGCAACCCTCGCGGGGTCGCTCGCGGTTTCGTCGTGGGCGGCCGCGCAACAGCCGTTTCCCGCGCCGGTCCGCCCGATCATCACAGTGCCACGACCGGCGACAGCGCCCTCGCCCCGCGCTGCGTCCTGCCACAACGGCATGACGTTCGATCGCTTCCTCGCCGATCTGAAACAGCAGGCGGTCGCCGCCGGCGTCTCGCCGCGCGCGATGGCCGAGGCCTCGCCCTATCTCGTCTACGACCAGGGCATCGTCAATCGCGACCGCGGCCAGCGCGTGTTCGGGCAGATTTTTACGGAGTTCGCCGGCCGCATGGCCGCGCCGTATCGGATGCAGCAGGGGCAGGCGCGGATCAAAACCTATGGTGCGGCGTTCGCGCGCGCCGAGAAGGAATATGGTGTGCCGCCGGCAGTCATCGCGGCGTTCTGGGGGCTGGAAAGCGATTTCGGCGCCAACATGGGCAATCTGCCGACGCTGCGCTCGCTGGTGTCGCTGGCGTATGATTGCCGCCGTTCGGAGATGTTTCAGAACGAGACCATCGCGGCGCTGAAGATCATCGATCGCGGCGATCTCACGCCGCCGGAGATGGTGGGATCGTGGGCCGGCGAACTCGGCCAGACGCAATTCCTGCCGGCGCATTATTTCAACTACGCCGTCGATTACGACGGCGACGGCCGCCGCAATCTGCTGCGCAGTCCGCCCGACGTGATCGGCTCGACCGCGAACTACATCGCCAATGGGCTGAAATGGCGGCGCGGCGAGCCGTGGCTGGAAGAAATTCGCGTGCCGACAAACTTGGCACCAAGTTTTCCTTGGGACAAGGCGGACCTCACGATCCAACTGCCGCGTTCGAAATGGGCTCAGTTGGGCGTGACCTATGCGGACGGCCGCGCGCTGCCGAATGATAATATGCCGGCTTCGGTGCTGCTGCCGATGGGCCGCACCGGCCCGGCGTTCCTGGCCTATGCCAATTTCGCGGCTTACACCGAATGGAATAACTCGCTGATCTATTCGACCACGGCGGGCTATCTCGCCAGCCGCATCGCCGGCAGCCCGCCAATGCATCGCCCAGTGGCGCCGGTCGTGCAACTGCCGTTCAACGAGATCCGCGAGCTGCAGCAATTATTGGTGCGCGCGGGATTCAATGTCGGCAAGGTCGACGGCGTGATGGGCCAGCAAAGCCGCAGCGCCGTGAAGACGATGCAGATCAAATATGGCCTTCCAGCCGACTCCTGGCCATCCGCCGAATTGCTGGCGCGGATGCGCGGCGGGCCGCGCGCGCAAGCCGTTCCGCAGGGAACGGAAGCGGTCCGCTAAAGCATGGCGACTTCACCTCTCCTCGCAAGCGGGGAGAGGGAGAAGAGGTCCATCGCCGCAACGCTTTACCTGAATCCATCGCGCTCTGGAATATTCGACTATCGCCGACCCGTTTAAGAGTTGTATTTCGCTCGTCGGCGCACCACTTCGGTGAGCCCACACCTCGCCGATCGATATTCCCCACCACAGAAAAGAGCATCACATGTCCTTCCATGACGCCTCCGTTCCCGCCTACCTGCAGATCCTTGGCAGCCTCACGGGCATCCTCACCAAGGCCGAGGCGCACTGCACGGCGAAGAACATCCAGCCGGAGGTGCTGCTCGGCGCGCGGCTTTTTCCGGACATGCTGCCGCTATCCCGCCAGATCCAGCTCGCCTGCGATTTCGCCGCCAAGGGCTGTGCGCGGCTCACCCATAGCGAGGTGCCGTCCACGCCCGACACCGAAAAGAGCTTCGATGAACTGAAGCAGCGGCTCGCCAAAACCATCGATTACGTGAAAGCGTTCAAGCCCGCGCAGTTCGATGGCGCCGATAGCCGCGAGGTCACCTTTCCGGCAGGCCCGAACAACACCATGACACTCACGGGTCAGCAGTTTCTGAGCCATTTTTCCTTCCCGAATTTCTACTTCCACGCCGCGACCGCGCACGGCATTCTCCGGCATAACGGCGTGGAAATCGGCAAGCGCGATTTCATGGGTGTGACTTAATTGTCGTTCCGGGGCAGCCCGCAGGGCTGAACCCGGAATCTCGAGATTCCCCGATGTGCAATTGCACATCTGAGGGGCGCATCTTCGATGCGCCCCGGAATGACGCCGGTAACGCCGATAAGAAGGGAAGAAATCCAATACCGCCCCGGCCGGGAGGCCGCTTGTGCTGCGTTATTCCTGATTCCGAATGAATCATCCTATATCAGCGCGCATAGGGATCAGCGCGCATAGGGCGTTTCTCGCTGCCGGCCAGATAGCAGGCATCGTGCGCAACTAATTTGCAGCCACGGCATGGCTCGCGGCATTGCAGCGAAGGTTCGGAATGCCCAACTCATCCTGACCCGCAATTTTTCGGAACCAATAAAATGAGCAAGCCGACCAAACTCTTCGAGGCCTACAAACTTGGCCCGATCACCCTCCCCAATCGCCTGGTGATGGCGCCCCTGACGCGCAACCGCGCGGTCGCCGGCCTGGTGCCCAGTCCATTGGCCGTCGAATATTACGGGCAACGCGCCTCCGCGGGCCTTTTGGTCACCGAAGCGAGCCAGGTCTCGCAACAGGGCCAGGGCTATCAGGACACCCCTGGCATTTATTCCAAAGAACAGATCGCCGGCTGGCGCAAGGTCACGGACCGCGTGCATGAGCGCGGCGGACGCATCTTCCTTCAGGCCTGGCATGTCGGACGTGTTTCGCACACTTCGTTGCAGCCCAATGAAGGCGCACCGGTCGCTCCCTCGGCGATCCGCGCCAAGGGCAAGACCTTCGTCAACAACACCTTCACCGAGATCTCCGAGCCGCGCGCGCTGACGCTGGAGGAAATCCCCGGGATCATCGAGGGTTTCAAACGCGGCACCGCCAATGCGCTCGAGGCGGGTTTCGACGGCGTCGAGATCCATGGCGCCAACGGCTATCTGCTGGATCAGTTCGCCAAGGACGGCACCAACAAGCGCGCCGATGCTTACGGTGGTTCGATCGAGAACCGGGCCAAGCTGATGCTCGAAGTCTCGAAAGTGGTGGCCGCGGAAGCGGGCGCTGAACGGACCGGCATTCGCATTTCGCCGGTGACGCCGGCCAACGACGTCTCCGACTCTAACCCGCAGCCGCTGTTCGACTATATCGTCGATCATCTCAACGCGCTGAAACTGGTCTACATCCACGTCATCGAGGGCGCCACCGGCGGCCCGCGCGACGTCGCGCCGTTCGATTACGGCTCCTTGCGCAAGCGCTTCAAGGGCGCCTACATCGCCAATAACGGCTACGACTTCGAGCTCGCCACCAAGGTGCTCGCGGCCGATGAGGCCGACCTGATCGCCTTCGGAAAACCGTTCATCTCCAATCCCGATCTGGTCGAGCGGCTGAAACAGGGCGCGCCGCTCAATGCACCCGACAAGGCCACCTTCTACGGCGGCGGCGCCAAGGGCTATACGGACTACCCGGCGCTCGACAACGCGCTGGATGCGGCGCAGTAACGAACTCGGAGTCATTCCGGGGCGCGCGCCAGCGCGAACTCCGATGTGCAGTTGCACATCGGAGAATCTCGAGCTGACCATCTCTGGATTCCGGGTTCGCTCGCTTTTGCGAGCGCCCCGGAATGACGGTAGTCTGGCGGCATGACCCACCCCTCCGCCGAAGACGTCGTTCGCCGCGCCACCGCGGCGTTCAATGCCGGTCAGCCCGACGAGGCGCGCAAGCTGTGTGAACAGGGGCTGCGCCGCTGGCCCGGCGATGCCATGCTCAGCCATCTGCTGGCCGCCGTGCTGTTCTCCAACGGCGAGATTGCGCCCGCCCGCACGCACGTCGAGGCGAGCCTGGCAAAACGCCCCGGCAACGCGCCGGCGCACCTGCTCGCGGCGCGGGTCGCGCGCGCGGCCGAAGATTTCGATGCCGCGCTGGCGCATCTCGATCGGACCATCGCGATCGCGCCGCAGCGCGACGCCTTTCTGGAAAAGGCGCGGACGCTGGACCAGGCCGGCCTCAAGCCGCAGGCCCGCGACGCCTGGCGCGCGATCCTGAAAGTCATTCCGGAGCATCAGGAAGCTGCCGCCCGG